>CAZCBJ010000143.1:0-10086 GCA_964496705.1 uncultured Anaerolineaceae bacterium
GTGGACGCTGCCGGGCGGTTGGATTGACGTCAACGAATCGCTTTCGTCCTCGGTGGAGCGGGAAGTGTGCGAGGAGTCGGGGTTTGAGGTCAAGGCGCTCAAGGTACTGGCGGTGTATGACCGCAACCGGCACGGACATCCACCCATTCTGTTCCACAGCTACAAGATATTTGTGCTGTGCGAGTTGACCGGCGGCGAGGCAGCCGAAAGCCTGGAGACGAGCGGCGCAAGTTTCTTTGATGAAAATGCTTTGCCGCCGCTTTCGATTTTGCGCGTCACCGAACATCAAATCCGGCGCATGTTTGAATTGTACAACCACCCGGAGTGGCCGGCGGATTTCGATTAGCTATCCGGTGCCGAACTGGCGGTCGCCGGCGTCGCCCAGCCCCGGCACGATGTAACCGCGCTCGTTGAGATGGTCGTCCACCGCTCCCAGATGAATCGGAACATCGGGGTGGCGCGAGTGAAGCAGGTTGATGCCTTCTGGTGCGCCAATTAATCCAACAAATTTGATCTTGCTGACGCCCCAATTCTTGAGCAGGTCCACCGTGGCGGTGGCGGAGCCGCCGGTGGCGAGCATCGGATCCAGGATCAAACACACTGAGACACGCGGCTCGATCGGCAGCTTGTTGTAGTATTGCACTGGCTTGAGCGTGCGCTCATCGCGGTACAGGCCGATGTGCCAGACCTCAGCCGATGAGGTCATGTCCCAGACGCCTTCGACCATGCCCAGTCCGGCGCGCAGGATCGGTACCAGACCGATCTTGTGTTGCAGTTCCACCCCCTGGGTGATGGCTAGCGGGGTCTGCACCTGGATCGGCGAAACGGCCAGGTCGAGGGTGGCTTCATAAGCCAGCAAAGTGGAAATTTCGCGCACCAGCTCGCGGAATTTCTTGGGGTTGGTATCCACGCTGCGCAGCAACGCCAGCTTATGCGCAACCAGCGGATGTTTGGAAATAAACACATTTTCCATCGATTCTCTCCCTGCTCAGTTGGTGAACTAACCCATTATAAGCCGTTTTTGGAAATCTCGACTATAATCGTTGCTATGCCCGAACCTGTGAACCGCCTCGTTGATCCTGAAGACAGGCCGGATGACCGCTTGGATCAGGCTTTACGTCCACGGCGGCTGGCCGATATCATCGGGCAGGATCAGGTCAAAGAGAATCTGACCATTCTGATCGCGGCTGCCCGCCAGCGCAAAGAGCCGCTGGATCATGTGCTGTTTTACGGCCCGCCGGGTTTGGGGAAGACCACGCTGGCGCATGTTCTGGCGACAGAGATGAATGTCAATATCAAGATCACTGCCGGACCGGCGGTGGAGCGCGCCGGCGATCTGGCCGCCATCTTGACCAACTTGCGAGCCGGGGACATACTTTTTATCGATGAGATTCACCGCCTGGGACGCGCGGTGGAAGAGGTGCTTTACCCGGCCATGGAGGACTTTGCCCTCGACATCGTCATCGGCAAAGGCCCCTCGGCGCGTTCCATTCGGCTCAAACTGCCGCGCTTCACGGTGATTGGCGCCACCACCCGCCTGGCGCTGGTCAGCGCGCCGCTGCGCGCGCGTTTTGGGGTGGTTTATCGCCTGGATTATTACGAGCTGCCTGCCATCCGCGAAATTGTGCGCCGCGCTGCCAGCATGCTGGCGGTGCAGGCGGATGACGGCGGTATCGAGGAAATCGCGCGCCGGGCGAGAGGCACACCGCGGGTTTCGTTGCGCCTGCTGCGGCGCGTGCGCGACTACGCCCAGGTGCGCGCCAATGGGGCGATCTCGCGCGATGTGGCTACCGAAGCGCTCAACCTGCTCAATGTTGATCAACTGGGTTTGGACGATGTAGACCGGCGGGTACTGCGCACGATCATCGAAAAGTATGCTGGCGGCCCGGTCGGGCTGAACACCATCGCCGCTTCGGTCAGCGAAGAACCGGATACCATCATGGATGTGGTCGAGCCGTATTTGCTGCAACTGGGTTTCCTGGGGCGTACCCCGCAAGGACGGGTCGCCACCCGGCTGGCTTACGAGCATCTTGGGCTGACACCGAACGCTGAAGATTTGCAGCAGAAGCTTCTATAAGCCAATCGTTGTACGAATTACGCTTTTCGGTATCAGAACTTGCGATACATCTTGCATAGGTGAAAAAAATATAATGCTCACCAGCGACTTTGATTATGACCTGCCCCCCGAATGCATTGCCCAGACGCCTCTCGAGCCGCGGGATGCCTCACGGTTGCTGGTCATGCGGCGGGACGCGCCGGAGCTGGAGCATCGGCATTTTTATCAATTGGATGATTACCTGCGCCCCGGCGACTTGCTGGTGATCAATCGCACGCGGGTCATCCCGGCGCGATTGTTTGCGCGCAAAGCCAGCGGTGGGCGGGTGGAAATCCTGCTGCTGCGCCGTGAGGATGAATGCACCTGGGAAGCGCTGGTGGGGGGCAAGAAGATGGCTGTCGGAAAAACGATGCAAGTGGAGGATGGGCCGGCGGTTGAGATCACAGCGGTGCTGGAAGGTTCCAGGCGTGTGGTGCGATTCGCTCAGCCGATTGAGCCATATCTGGAACGCGCCGGGCACACCCCGCTGCCGCCCTATATACACACCCCGCTGACCGACCCGCAGCGCTATCAGACTGTTTATGCCGACCAGCCCGGTTCGGTTGCCGCGCCCACGGCTGGACTGCACTTCACCCCTGAGTTGATGGCGCGTTTGCAGCAGAGTGGCATCTTTTTTTCCGAAGTGCTGCTGCACGTGGGACTGGACACCTTCGCGCCGGTCACCGAAGATGATCCCAGCCAGCATCACATCCATACCGAGTGGTGCGAGGTGCCTCCGGCGACTGCCAGGGTTATCAATGGAACACGCCGCGCAGGCGGGCGGGTGATAGCTGTGGGCACCACCAGTGTGCGCGCACTGGAAAGCGCGGCGCAGTCGGCTGCGCCGGAAGATGCGGTGGGCCCATTTTCTGGCCCCACCAGCCTGTTCATTCTTCCAGGATATTCGTTCCGGGCAGTGAACGGCATGATCACCAATTTCCACCTGCCGCGTTCGACATTGATCATGTTGGTATCCGCTTTCGCCGGGCGCGAACGGGTGCTGGATGCCTACCAGCAGGCTGTGCGCTTGGGGTACCGCTTTTACAGTTTTGGCGACGCAATGTTGATCTTGTGATGGGATGGATGAATGCTTTTGAAAACCTTCATGCGCAAATCACCGCCTGCCGTCGGTGCCAGCGCCTGACCGAATGGCGCGAACGGGTGGCATGTGAGAAGCGCCGCGCTTTCCGTGACCAGATTTACTGGGGAAAAGGTGTGCCGGGATTTGGTGATGTGCAGGCGCGGGTGCTGGTGCTGGGTCTTGCGCCGGGAGCTCACGGGTCCAATCGTACCGGGCGCATGTTCACCGGCGACTCTTCGGGTGATTTCCTCTACATCGCCCTGCACCGGGCTGGATTTGCCAATCAACCACATTCCACCCATTTGCAAGATGGGTTGGAACTCACGGATATTTATATCAGCGCGGTATGCCGCTGCGCCCCGCCGGATAACAAACCCGAGCGTTCTGAAATTGAGACCTGCCAACCTTTTTTGCTGGAGGAAATGGCTTTGTTGACCCGTGTGCAGGGATATGTTGCGCTGGGACGGGTTGCCTTCGAGCGGCTGCTGGCGATTGAGGGGGTGAATGGTCGCAGCGCGGAATTTGCGCATGGGGCTTTCCTGACCCTGGGGTCGGGGCGGCCCTGGCTGCTGGCTTCTTACCACCCGAGCCGCCAGAATACGCAGACCGGCCGGCTGACGGCGGCAATGTTTGACACGATTTGGGTCAGAGTGCGGTCGCTGCTGGTCTGAGCTGTCTCCCGGCGCAGCGCGCGCCTGGGCTTCGCAGCATCCAATCAATCGTTTTGTATAAGGTGTGTATAAATATCGCCTTTACTTTATCGCCCAATGCAGTTAAATTGTGGGTGGGTGATTTAATTGTGAAAAAAATATTGCGCTTTTCTCTGCTGGTTCTGGTGAGCTTATCGGTTTTGGCGACGGCTGGATTTTTTACATGGGCTTTGAACCCATTAGCACCGTCCGCGGATACGCTGGATGCACTCAATAATACTTCGCTGGTCTCGGTGGAACAACAGCGGGATTGGATCGTTTTTCGCCCGGCAAATCAGTCGATTACCACCGGTTTCATCTTTTATCCGGGCGGGCATGTCGATTTTCGCGCTTATGTGCGCCACATGAGCGACCTGGCTGAACGAGGTGTTCTGGTGGTGCTGGTGCGCATGCCGCTCAGTCTGGCGGTGTTCTCAGCGGATAAAGCAGAGGAGGTCATGGCAGCCTATCCTGAGGTCGAGCAGTGGGCGATTGGCGGGCATTCGCTGGGCGGCGCTATGGCTGCGGCATTTGCCTACCAAAATCCTGAAACCGTTCGAGGATTGGCGTTGTGGGCATCCTATCCGGCGGCAAACAACAGTCTGGCCGACCGGCAACTGCCGGTGGTGTCCATTTACGGCACTTTGGAAAGCCTGGCTGAGCCGGAGCGGCTGGCCGAGTCGCGCGCGCTGCTACCGGCGGATGCCGTCTGGGTGCCGATTGCGGGCGGCAACCACGCCCAGTTTGGCGATTACGGACCTCAGCCTGGGGATCCTCCGGCTCAAATTGCGCTGGACGACCAACGGCGGATGATCGTGGAGGCCACATGGCAATGGCTGGCATCCATTCAGTGAGGGCAATATGAAATTTATCAAAGGGTTTTCGATTGGGTTTGTTGCGCTGATCGTTCTGCTGCTGTTGGGGCCGTTTCTCGTTCCGGTGCCGCCGCTGGAGAACGCGTTGAGTGTAGAGCAGTTGATTGATGAGGACTCGCGCTTTATTAAGGTGAACGGGGTGGATGTGCATTATAAGATATTCGGCCAGGGACAGCCGGTGATGATTTTACTGCACGGCTTTGGCGCCAGCCTGTTTTCATGGCGTGAGGTGACTCAAGCCTTGGCCGCGCACGGCACGGTGATCGCTTACGACCGACCGGCATTTGGTTTTACCGAAAGACCGCTGCCTGGAGAATGGCAGGGAATAAGTCCTTACGGGGTAAATGCGCAGGCGGATATGTTGGTCGGTTTGATGGATGCATTGCAGGTGAAAGAGGCTGTTCTCATCGGCAATTCGGCTGGCGGCAGCGTGGCTGCATTGACCGCCATGCGATATCCTGAACGGGTGCGCGGTCTGGTGGCGGTGGACGCGGCGATCTACACCGAAGGCGGCTTCCCAGCCTGGCTGACCCCGCTGATGCGCACGCCGCAGATGCGCCACATCGGTCCGCTGTTGGTGCGCGGGATCGCTGACAGCGGCAACGACACCATCTGTCTGGCCTGGCACGATGTTGATAAAGTGACTGTTGAAATCATTGAGGGTTATCGCAAGCCTCTGCAGGTTAAGAATTGGGACAAGGCGGTGTGGGAATTTAGCGCCTCGCGCGAGAATCTAAATCTACCGGCTCGATTGGCTGATCTGAGGCTGCCGGTGCTGGTGGTCAGCGGGGATGACGACCGCATCATCCCGCTGGAAGAGAGCCAACGACTGGCAAAAGACATCCCCGGCGCTCAACTCATCGTTTTCAATGCCTGCGGGCACGTGCCGCAGGAGGAATGTCCCGACCAATTTTTGGCGGCGGTCCTTCCATTTGTCCAATCCCTACCTTAGGGCGTAAAGGAGAAACATGAAGAAACAAATACAAGATCAAGTCACGGCTCCCGAATTCGAATTGGTTGATACCAGGGGTCAGACCATCCGCCTGGCAGATTATCGCGGCAGGCCGGTGGTGTTGGTGCTGATGCGCGGTTTTGCCTGACCGTACTGCCGCGCGCACCTGGCGCAGTTGCGCCAAGATTATGCACAATTCACTCAAAGGGGCGCTGAAATCATCGCCCTGGGTCCGGATGGCCCCAACGCTTTTCGTCGTTTCTGGCAGGAGAATGAAATGCCTTTTATCGGCTGCGCCGACATCAAATCGCGTGTCTCCGATGAATATTACCAGGAAGTGAGTCTGTTCAAGCTGGGTCGTATGCCAGCGGTTTTCGTGTTGGATGGGCAAGGCAAGGTGCGTTATGCCCATTACGGCGATTCGATGGCTGACATTCCGCCCAACGCGGAATTGCTTTACGTGATTGACAAAATATTGCAGGAGAGCGCGTCAGCTTCTTAAAAACAACCTAATCCGGTCGTGATGATTTATAATTAAACTGTCGTAAGTATATTTGACAGGCAGCTTTATCTACTTTTCATTGTGCTTGGTGCAGATGCCAGCCGAATCACCCGCGAAGATCACCCCGGCTTCAACAAAAAACCTGGCAGGCTGCCTGGTGGGTCAAGGGTTGGGTTGCGCCGCTGCCTATTTGATCGCTCAGTTGGCCGCGCTCGCTATACCACTGCTGCTCAATCCCCTGGTTGGGGACGTTCCCGGCTTGAATCAATTGATTTCTGCCGCTATGACCGGCTGCACCTGCCTGGGCAGCCTGGGGCTGGCTTTTGGGGTGTCGATGCTGGTGGTTAAGAAATTCCCGCCCCTGATCCGGCGGATGCGGTCTCAGCGCCAACAGCCAGGGAAGCCCGGATGAGCGCACGCATAAAGATGCTTGTGATGATTGGCGCCTTGCTGCTGGCAGGGCTGCTCAGCGCATCCAGTTGGATTCCAGAGGGACATGGGCAGGATATGGAACCGGACCGCTGTTACGCGATACTGGATGAGACTGCCCGGCGCATGGGCTGGGCGCCGGGAACCTATGAGCTTGACCGGGACGCGTACTATCATTGCAGATTGGATGTGGAAACAGGCGGTCAAAAAATCCATATCGATTTGAGCTACAAAGTATACGATTGGGAAACCGATTGCACCTGCAATGTTTGCCGGGATTCTAATGTGTGTGAATGCACACAGTTTCACGGCAATGAGGGTGAGTACATGCCGGGGCACTTCCTGCGTTTTTGCGATTCCTTCTGTCAGATGTCCATCTCGATTGAGGCGCAGGATGATCCTTCGGTGGATTTCTATGCGATTGCTGAAGCCCTGTACGCTTCGGCTCAGGAAGTGGGTTGTTTTCAGCTCACCGTCCCACCGCAGAACGGGGATGACCAACCTCCCATTGCTGATCCAGACGGCACGGAAATTTTGCCTCCCGACGAAATTCCAGGAGATGTCATCGTGGACCCGGGGGCGGATGATGATGTGCCGATTTGGCCGGACGATAACCCACCCGGACAGGATTTTCTACCCGGAAGGGTGGACGTAGGTCGCATTGCGCGCAATCCGCTGGTGTCCTTATCTGGCGCGCTACTGGGCACGCTGCTGGGGGTGTTGGTCTCGCTCTGGCGGGTTTTCTTCCCTACTGCGCCGCCGTTGAGGACTCTTCAGCCCCCCACACCTCCCGGCCCGCATGACTGGAATCAATGGGAGCAGACCCTGCCCCCGCCGCCGCAGGAAGCCGGGGTGGCTGAGCCTCTGCCTTATGAGCTAAAAACCCATTTGTTGGATCTCGACCAAACCCGAGATACCATTCTGGACCAGTTCCGGGAGGACATCCTGTCTGAGCGCAAGGAATTGATCGATCCCGAGCGCGTGCATTATTTACAATCGGCAGAATTTGAGCGACACTACCAGCAGACGTTCAAACAGCCCAACGCGGATCATGTGACCGGCTTCATGGATCCCAACACGCTGCAAGTCTACATCGACCTGGAGAACTGCAATAATTACACCAGCGTGCATGAAGTTCTGCATTTAACCTCCAATCCCCATTTCTCAGCCAGGGTCAAAACGGGCATGGATGAAGGTGTCACCGAGTATTTCACCGTGAAACTGGCGAATAAAAACCAGGTAGTGCGCAGCTCGTTGTACACGATCAACGACAGTTATAAGGCGGTGGATGACATGGCCAAGCTGGTGGGTGAGGCAGCGGTGCGCCGGGCGTATTTTGGGGACGGACCGGGAGCCGTCGACGAATTACGCATACTGGTGGATCAGCAACTTCGACCGGGAGCCTTCGATAAAATTTCCAGTCTGATGGAAGAAGGCAAACATCTGCGCGCGCGGCAATTGCTGAGCGGCATAAACCTGCCGCCCAAACCATAAAAAGCGTTTATAAATGACCAATCAACCAGATTACAACCAATTTTTCCATGGGGTGATGAGCCAGATATCCGCGCATATTGGCCGGAATTTGAATCCGGCGCAAGCTGCCTGGGCGGCGGAGGCATTTCGAGTTTCCATCCTGCCGGAAACCTATCATTCCGCCGCGCCAGAGACTCAGGCGGACTTGATCCTCCAGGCGCGCTCGGTTGCTGAGGAAATTTTGAGCGAGTGGAGCGGTTTGGATGGAAGCCGAAAATGGCGGTGGATCTTGAGCAAGGCGTATGCCTGCCAATTGCTGCCATTATCCAGAGAGTCGTTTCGTTTGGCCCAGGCTTTTCATGCCGGGGATCGGTCTGAACAAATCCGTTCCCGCGCCCGGGTGGTGGAGCGACGTCTCAGCGCCATATTGCAGGGGATGGATCAGGATGCCCCGTTGCACAGGCGGGCACTGGCGGATATGGTCTCAGAAATTGTTTTGGATTGCCGCTATGCGCAGGGCATGGGGGAGGGTGTCAGCCTGCGAATGGGACATATCCTTCAGCGTCAATCCTGAGGCGGTCGCCTGGTGTAGAGCGCTTTGAGAATGGGGTCCAGTTTTTGACCTTCCAGGCTGGGCAGCACCAGGTCAGCCTGACCGACCCGTTCGGCGGGACCGATGCCGATGGTGTACATCCCGCCGGTGATGCCGGCTTGAATGCCCACTTCGGCATCTTCGACCACCACGCACTGCGCGGGAGGGATGCCCACTTTTTCGGCTGCGGTCAGGAAAAGGTCCGGCGCGGGTTTGCTGCGCGCCGAGCCGGCGATGACTGCATCCAGCCAGCCGCCGATCTGAATGCGCTCGATCACCAAATTGGCATTCAGGCTGCCGGAGGCGACTGCGATTTTGAAACTTGCAGCGCGCAGCTCAGCCAGCAGATCCAATACCCCCGGCAGCACATCCGACGGGGTCATCTGGCGCACCATCGCCAAGTAATAAGTGTTTTTGCGCTCCATCCATTCCTGGGCCTGTTGCTCGTTGATTTGCCGTCCGTTGAGGATGAGGTCCAGCGAACCGCGGCGCGATACGCCGCGCAGGGCTTCGTTGGCTTTGCGGTCGAAGGGCATGCCCTCCTCGTCTGCCAACCGTTTCCAGCCCAGGTAGTGAAATTCCGAGGTGTCGGTTAATACGCCGTCAAGGTCAAAGAGAAATGCGTGGATCATGGGGATATCTCGAGATATGGGATTTGTGTTGATTATTTGTCCACCGAGTCTGGTCAGGCATTACCCGGCGTTGGGCGAATATCTATTTTGACAACCTGGCCCTTCCAGCTAAACTGGAAAGCCAGCCTGGTCCAGTGAGCTGGCAGCCGCGGATCGGTTTGCCAGCCCTGCGGGCCGAGAGTCAGACCAGCAAAGCCAAAGGCTGCCGCCTGCCATACGCCGCCTGCCGAAGCGGCATGGATGCCGTCGCGGGCATTGCCGCGCAAATCATATAGGTCAGCGCGCGCGGCAAGCATGAACAGGTCGTAGGCCAGAGCAGTATCGCCCATCCGGCTGGACTGGATGGATTGGATGGATGGGCCCAGCGAAGAGCCGAAAGTGTAATCGGTGCGTGGGGTGTAGTAGTCGTAGTTAACGCGCAGGTCATGCGGGTTGAATTGTTCGCCCAGCAGGTAAAGCAGCATGAGCACATCCGGCTGCTTGATCACCTGCACGTGGTTGGCGCCTTCGATCCCCAGGATTTGCTGCATTGACTCGCTGCGCGGCTCATAGTCGCTGATGAGGATGTCCTTCAAAGCGAAGTAGCCGTCAAATTGCTCGATTAAGTGGGTGGCGGGATCGTAAGGGCGGTAGATGAGCTGAGCGGCGCGGTGCCAGCGCTCGATTTCCTGCGTGTCCAGATGGAGTTCAGCGCGCAAACGGGCGGAATCCTGGAGGTGGTTTTGTTCGAGCCAGAGGAGCAGGTCGAGGGCGGATTGGAGGGTGA
>CAZCBJ010000144.1:0-10074 GCA_964496705.1 uncultured Anaerolineaceae bacterium
CCTCTGATCAGGCAGCCCGGTTCCGGCTTACAAAATTGTAAGTATTTCATCTGGGAATCAGGCTGGTATTCTCGTATAATGTTAACATTGATTCTCTATTAACTTGTTGGGTATTGTTACGGAAACAAGTTGAATTCGGAAACCGGCCTGGGAGAGACCGGCATGCCGCCCCCGAGGAGCGATGTTTTGGCTGAGCCTCGCGTTTTGCTCGTCTCTGGCGATCAGCTCACCGCCGACACAGTCGGCAAATGTCTGCGTGAGTGCAATTTCGCTTACCTGGGAACCGCGCAGTTAGCAAAGGACGCGGGGAAATCGCTGCATCCGGGCAGCCCCAACGCGCTGCTTATAGACCTGTCCTCCCATCGTGAGGCTGCCATCCAGGCAGCCCTGGAAGCGCACCAAAGCAACGCTGCCGCGCTCATCTTTTTGGCAGATGCCGAGGATGCCAGCCTGACGGATGCCGTGCTGGAATGCCACGCGCACGGCTATCTGCGCCATCCCTTCACCTCCGCCGAGCTGTGCGCGGCGCTGGAAAAAGCCATCACCCGCTGGGAACATGAGGTGGAAAAGGCCAGCCCAATTCATTGCCTCAACGCCAATCCTCATCCCGTCCTGCGCATTTCCTCCCAAGGCATCCTCCTTTTTGCCAATCCCGCCAGCCAGACGTTGATCGATTACTGCGGGTGCAAGGTCGGTCATGCGGTACCAGAACAATTCCGATCCTTGATCCAGCAGGCATTGGACAGCGGAGAGATTATCCAGACCGAACAACTGTGCGGCAACCATATTTTTCACCTATCCTGGACGCCCATCATGGGCAGCTCGGTCGTCAATCTGTACGCCGTCGACGTCACACAGCAAAAAACCATCGAGAACGACCTGCGCGAGAGCGAAAGGCGGCTGCGCACGCTGGTAGAATCGACCTCCACCGCGATCCTTATCATTCAACAAGATCATGTGGTTTACGCCAACCCGGCAGCCGAAAGGATCACCGGTTACTCACTAGACGAGCTGAACGCTTTGCAGTATGTGGATTTGGTTCATCCCGATTCTCGCCAGCAGGTTTTGCAGATTGCCGCTGAATTCCTGCAGGGATCACGCAGATCCGAGCGCGTCAATTTGCAGCTCCGCACCCAAGATCAGCGCGCGCCATGGGTTGAAATCATCGGCGATTGGATTGTGTACCAGGGCCAACCGGCGGGTATGGTCACCTTCACGGACATCAGCGAGCGGTTGCAAGCCGAACAGGCGCTCAGACAATCCGAAGAAGGCTATCGCAACATCATCCAATCCACTCCGGCCGGTCTGCACATGTACCGCCTGGACGCAGATGACCGCTTGATCTTGAACGGCGCCAATCCCTCAGCGGATAAAATCCTGGGCATTGACCACAGAGGTCTCTTCGGCTTGCCAATTGAGCAAGTCTTTCCAGGTCTGGCGAACATGGAGATCCCAAATATCTTAAAGGACATCGCCCGCAGCGGGGGAACATGGCAAAATGACCAGGTGTTCTATGAGATGGATGGAATTCGGGGATTATATGATGTCCACGCCTTCCAGAATGGTCCAGGGCAGGTGACGGTCAGTTTCAGCGATGTGACCGAGCGCAGGCAAACTACGAATGAATTGGCCCGCCGCGCCCGAGAGTTGGATGAGCTCTATCAAACTTCTCTGGAAATCAATACACTGTCCGATATTCCCGGGCTATTGTCTGGCATTGTACGCCGCGCTGCCGACCTGGTGGGGGCTCCCATGGGCGGTCTTTATCTGGTGACCCCTGACCGCCAATCTGTGGTGCTGGCTGTTTCACACAATATACCCGGCAATTTTTTAGGCATCCGGCTGAAAATGGGCGAGGGACTTTCCGGCAAAGTGGCCCAGACAGGCGAAGCCCTCATGACCGAAGACTACAGGGGCTGGGAAGGCCGCGCTGCCGCCTTTCAGGACACGCCCTTCCGCAGAGTGCTGGGGGTCCCGCTCAAAAGTAGCGACGAGGTGATCGGCGTGATCGACGTCACCGACACTCAACAGAGCGGACCTTTCAGTCCCGAGGAAATCCGACTGGTGAAATTGTTCGCCGATCAAGCCGCCATTGCCATTGCCAATGCCCGGCTGTATGAGAAGCTGCAGCATGAGCTGGCCGAAAGGCAGCGGGCTGAAACTTCCCTTGCGCGCCACGTCCAATTGATGGATGAGCTGTACATCACCTCGCTGGAAATCAACACCCTGTCCGATATTCCCGAATTGCTCAACGCCATCGTGAACCGCGCTGCCAATCTGCTCAATGTCAGTGTGGGCGGATTGTACCTTTACGAACCTTCAACCCAAGAGCTTGGTCTGGCTGTGGGTCTCAACATGAGCCAGGAATTCATCGGGTTGAAACTTAAACCCGGCGAAGGTCTGGCGGGCAAGGTGGCACAGAGCGGCGAAATTGAAATTATTGACGATTATCAGACATGGAATGGGCGCGCCATGGTCTTTGAAGGCGGCATTTACCACCGCGCCATTGGTGTCCCACTCACCTCCGGCCAGGAACTGCTGGGTGTATTCTTTATGACCGATACCGAGCACAGCGGCCCGTTCACCGATGAGGAAATCCGCCTGGTGAGTCTGTTCGCCGATCAAGCCGGCGCCGCGCTGGGCAATGCCCGTTTGTTGAATCAGATACAGATTGAGTTGAATGAACGCATCAAGGCTGAATCCGCGCTGCGCGATCAATTAAGTTACATGCAGCTCGTCACCGAAATATCCGCTCTCTTCATCAACCCATCCGGCTCCGACATCCGCGAACCCATCCAGGCCAGTTTAAAATTGCTGATTGATTATATCGGCGCGGACACCTGCTCCCTGCAAGAATATCACCCGGACACCGAGCAATATGTGTTGATGGGCGCCTGCACCAGAGAACCCGGGCAAAAGGCAACCGACTCGGGCAATATTCGTGATTATCCACACCTCGCCGCCACACTGCAAAGCGGGCAGACCTTCTTGCTCACCAACCTGGAAGGGATTTCCGAAAGTAATTTTCCGGAATTGGCAACCTTGAAACAACTCAATCTGCAGGGAATCCTGATCCACCCCCTGACCATTGAGGGAAAGCTATACGGCGCCCTGTGCTTCACCACCTACCACCGATCTTGCACCTGGGATACCCAACTGGCAGATAAGCTTAGCCTGGCGGCAGACATCCTTACCAATGCGCTGGCCCGCCGCCAGAGTGAAACTGCCTTGCGCGCCAGCGAACAGCGTTATCGTCAGGTATCCGAGCTGACCTCAGATTTTGCTTATGCCATTTCGCTGACAGAAGATGGGCAATTTGATCCAGACTGGGCTACCGAGGCAGCTTTCCGTGTGACCGGCTACAGCATGGAAGAGTTTGATCCGGATTTAAAGTGGTTCTTCCAATTGATCTATCCTGAAGATTTAAGCCACATCCAGGACCAAGTGCCAAGGCTGCTCAGCGGTGAAACCGTGTCTGCAGATGTGCGCATCCTCACGAAAAACGGAGACATTCGTTGGCTGCACAATTACACCCGCCCAGTTTGGGATGATCAGCAAAAACGCATCATTCGCCTGCTGGGGGCTGCACGCGATATCACCGAACAAAAAATAATTGACCAGGCACTGGTCGAACAGTTCCGTTTTGAGCAGTTGCTTGCAGAATTATCTTCCAGTCTCATTCGCCAGCCGGCCGACCGGCTGGACGATCAAATCATCCACGGCCTGGAGCTGCTCGCCAATTACCTGGAAGTTGACCGCTGCACGCTGCACCAATACAACCCCGATTTCGACTCGAGCATCCCGCGATTCACCTGGGGGAAAGCGGGGATATCCGGCGCTTATGCGGTAACAGCCGACTCGCCCCTGGCGTTTTTAATGGACATGATGAAGAAAGGCCGAGTCTTCCAGTATCCGTTTTCTGTGCTGCAAACCGACGACACTCAATCCATAGCCGGGCTGCTCGATTCGTTTGGTCTCAAATCGCTTTTATTAATCCCGTTGGCCATCACGGAAGGCTTTTACAGCCTGGCCTGCGTTTCTTACAACCAGACGAAATCCTGGACAGATGAAACCATTCAGCAAATGATGCTGGTGCTTGAGATATTTGGCAGCGCATTGAGCCGCCAGCAGGCGATGAACAACCTCAGCGCCAGTGAAACCCGTTACCGCCGATTGGTCGAACTGGCTCCTTACGGCGTAGCCATCCTGAATAATGGAAAAATCGTCTATGCCAACGAAACTGCTTTCCGCCATTTCCGGGCCGAGCGCGAAGAACAGGTGATCGGCATGCCGATCCTGGACTTCGTCCCCGCCGATGACCATGAATTGGTTGTGGAACGATTGCGCCAGTTGGCCATGGGTCAGGATCTTCCCCCCTTTGAAGAACGCTTCCTGCGGTTGGATGGCAGCGTAATGGAAGTTGAGGTTACATGCTTGTCCATCACCCATCAGGGACAGCCTGCAGGTTTGGTGATGATTCACGATATCACCGAGCGTAAACGCAGTGCAGAGACGCTGGCCAGGCGTGCTGATGAGTTGGCAGCTCTTCAGGCTACGCTGTTAAACATCACCACACCCAATACCCTGCCGCAGGTGCTTGAGGCCATCGTCGAACAGGCCGTCAGGCTGTTGGGAGCGCCTTCCGGAGCATTGTATCTGTGTGATCCAGTTGAACAACAAGTTCGCTGTGTGGTCAGTTACCAAACCGCCAGGGATTACACCGGCGTCATGCTGCGGTATGGCGAGGGCGCCGGCGGAACGGTTGCCCAGACCGGAAAAGCGCTGACCATCGATGATTACCGCACCTGGGAATCGCGCGCCGAAATCTTCGAGCAGGAACAACCTTTCACCTCCGTGTTAGCGGTACCCATGATGTGGCACGGTGAAGTCACCGGGGTCATCATCGCCCTGGATGATAACAAAGCCCATCGTTTCACCCAGTCAGAGATGGAACTGCTCCGCCTGTTTGCCAATCATGCCGCCATCGCGGTGGAGAACACGCGCCTGTACGAAGAAGCCTTGCGTGAAGAACAGCGAGTGCGGGAAAGTGAGGAGCGCTTTCGCTCGGCCTTCGATGACGCCCCGGTCGGGATGACCCTCACCGGCCTGGATGGACGCTACCTGCGCATCAATCAGGCCTTCTGCGAGATGATCGGGTACACTGTGTCGGAGCTGTTGGGCATGAATTTCCTTCAGATCACCCACCCGGATGATATTGCAGTAAACCAGGATAAGTTTCAACAGATCCTCGCCGGCAAGACCAACACTTTTTCCATGGAAAAACGTTATCGCCACAGGCAAGGGACAATTGTTTGGGTCAACATGTCCACCTCTCTGTTGCGTGACGTTGAAGGCAATCCGCTGTATTTCATCACGCATATCATCAACATCACCGAGCAGAAAAAGGCGGAAGAAGCCGAGCTCGCCCGCCTGGAACGCATTTCACGCCAACAGCAGGCGCTCATCCATTTGACCACCCGCCAAACGATCAATGGCGGGCTGGCAGCCGCTTTACAGGAAATCACTCGCACCACCGCCGAGGTGATGAAAGTTGAACACGCCAGCATCTGGCTGATAGACAACGATGCAGAAACCATCCATTGCCAGGATAAATATCAGCGAAGCACAGGCGAGCACAGCCGCGCCAACAGCTTGCATAAGGATCAAGTGCCCATATATTTGCAGAATCTTATCCACGAGCGTGTGATTGCCACGCATGATGCGCTGCATGACGAGCGTACGCTGGAGTTCGCCGACGAATACCTGACAATCAACAGTGTCACCTCCATGCTGGATGCTGGCATACGCGTTTCCGGACAACTGGTGGGGGTTATATCGCTTGACCATGTCGGTCCCCAACGAGTTTGGACAGAGGACGAAATTGCCTTCGCCGGCGAGATAGCCGACCAGATTGCCCAGGCGATCCTCAGCAACCAGCACCAACTGGCCGAAGATGAGCTGCGCGAAAGCGAAGCGCGCATGGTTCAGATGGCTGACACGGTCAACGAGGTGTTTTGGATTTTTGATTTTGATAATGGCGATTTAACCTACATCAACGCCGCCTATGAACGCATTTTCAAACTCCCTGCTGATGAATTGTTCACGAATGCCATCGCCTGGCACCGCGCAGTGCACCCGGATGATTTACCAACAGCTCAACACGTCTCCAATTTACACGCCGAGGGGAAAGCGGCTGACGCCGAGTTCCGCATCATCCTGCCCGATGGCAGCATTCGCTGGATTCTGCTGCGCGCCACGCCGGTGCTGGATGAACGAGGCAAGCCGTATCGCATGATCGGCAGCGCCCAGGATATCACCGAAGCCAAACAGCGCGAAACTGAAATGAGCGCCGTGTTGAAGGTTTCCACCGTTCTGCGCAGTGCGCAATCCCGATCAGAAATCATGCAACTCACCCTGCAACAGTTGACCGCATTGCTCAACACCGATGGCGCCATGATCGCGCTGGTCGCCGCCACCCTCAACGCGGTAGAAATCCTTCAAGCCACCGGGAGTTGGAGCGCCGCGGCTGGCAAACAAATCCCGGTTGGCGAAGGCGTGAACGGCCAAGTGGCCGCTTCCGGTCAGCCCTGTTTCAACACCGATGGCGCCACCTCCGAGCAGCTGCTTGAGGAGGAATTCACCCCGGTTTTTCCGGCAATTGCCAGCGTGCCCCTCATCACCCGGCATCAGACCATCGGCGTTCTGACCATCGGGCGCAAAGCCGAATTCTCTCCAGCCGAAATCCGCCTGCTGTTGGCTGTCTCCGAAATCGCTGCCAACGCCATCCACCGCTCCGACCTCCACGAGCAAACCCAGCGCCATGTGGAGCGGCTATCCGCACTGCACAATGTGGACATTGCCATCAGCACCAACTTCAACCTGAACGCCATTCTTGACATCCTTTTGGAACAGGTGATCAGCCAGCTTCAGGTTTCTGCGGCTGACATTCTGCTTTACAATCCGCACACCCATGGGCTTGAATTTGCTGCCGGACAGGGCTTCAACGCCCCAACAATTAATAAATTGCGTTTGCGCCTCAACGACAGCCTGGCCGGACGCTCTGTACTGGAGCGCAAGATCGTCTATGTTCCCGACATCCGTCTGGAAGATCCCAAGCTCCTGCGCCACATGACCGCCAGTGGTGAAGAGTTCAGCGCTTATGTCGGTCTACCATTGATGGTCAAGGGTCAGGTGAAGGGCGTGTTGGAGATCTTCCACCATAAATCCATCCCGCCTGACCCGGAGGGGATGAGCTTTCTGGAATCGCTCGCCAACCAGGCCGCCATCGCCATTGACAATACACAGATGTTTGAGAACCTGCAGCGTTCCAACCTGGAATTGTCGGTGGCTTATGACGCCACCATCGAGGGTTGGGCGCGCGCGCTGGAGCTGCGCGACATGGAAACTGAAGGCCACTCCGAGCGCGTCACTGAGTTGACCGTCCAACTGGCCGTTTTGATCGGCCTGAACAACGAGGAGCAGATGCACCTCCGCCGCGGCGCGCTGCTGCACGACATCGGCAAAATGGGCATTCCCGATGCAATCCTGCGCAAACCTGGTCCGCTCAATGACGAAGAATGGGAGATTATGCGCCAGCATCCGGTTTTCGCCTACCGTCTGCTCGCTCCCATCGATTTTCTGCGCCCGGCAGCCGAGATACCCTACTGCCACCATGAGCGCTGGGACGGCAGCGGCTATCCGCGATGTCTGGCCGGGGAGCAGATTCCTATCGCCGCCCGCGTGTTCAGCGTGATTGATGTCTACGATGCACTCACCAGCCGACGACCCTACCGCGCCGCCTGGACACACGAGCTGGCTATTGCTTACATCCGTGATAACCGCGGCAAGCTGCTCGATCCGCGCGTGGTGGACGCCTTCCTGACCATGATTTCCTGATCTGCGCTACAATACAATTCAAACGTATGATCAGGATACTCACCTGGAATTGTCAGGGCGCATTTCGTAAAAAATATGCTTTGATCGCGGCGCTCAAGCC
Organism: uncultured Anaerolineaceae bacterium; assembly: GCA_964496705.1. Lineage (GTDB taxonomy): Bacteria > Chloroflexota > Anaerolineae > Anaerolineales > Anaerolineaceae > CAZCBJ01. The sequence goes on from CAZCBJ010000144.1 coordinate 7,997, forward strand.
AGACCTGGCGGTCATCCAGGAGTGCGAGCTGCCCGAGCGCATCAAATGGGCGGACGGCTTGCCGCCCAGCGCGGGAAGGTGGTTTGGCGATAAACCCAACAAAGGCCTGGGAATATTTTCGTGGACCGGGATGCTTTTTGAACCGCTTGAGGGATACGACCGCTCCATCCGCCACTGCATTCCGCTCGAGATCACCGCTCCCTATCGCTTCAACCTGATTGGGGTGTGGGCGATGGACGAAGCCAACGACCAGCTGAGTTACAGCGCCCAGGTTTATCAGGCTGTGTCGGTTTATCGGGAGTGGATGCAATCTGCCGACAGCGTCCTGATCGGCGATTTCAACTCCAACCCACGCTCCTCCCGCAGCCGCATCGGCAGCCACAGCGCCCTGAGCCTCGCCCTCGACCAGTTATGGCTGATCAGCGCCTATCATCAATTCTTCCACGAGCGCCCCGGACAGGAGAAACGCGCCACCTATTATTTCAGCCGCAATCTCGCGCGCTGCGCCCATATCGACTATGCCTACATCCCCGTGCGCTGGCTGCGGCGGTTGGCCAGAGTGGAAGTGGGCGATCCCGCTGTCTGGCTGCAACACAGCGATCACTGCCCGCTGATCGTGGAGGTCAAGCCCAGGACGGCTCAGGATATCGTTTAGAGGTATAATCACCTCATGGACGATCCTCTGATCACCTCAGCCGACTTGGGCTGCCGCGTTGAGATTGAGTTGGTGGACGAATCCGGCGGCTGCGAGCGCATGGCGTTTGAAATCGTCGCCGATGCACAGGCCGACTTCGCCGCCGGTTACCTGGGCAAAAGCACCCCGCTGGCCAAAGCCCTGATCGGACAGTCCGCCGGCAGTGTCATCCCCTACCGCATGGGTGATGTCGTCGAGGTGCGCCTGCTCGCGGTGGGCCCGGGCAGCGGTCCTGCCGTAGATATCGCCAGCCGCCGCGAGGAAAATTACCAGAAAGCCCTGCGCCAGAGTGAGCGCACCAACGCCATCATCTACGCCTCTTCGATGAACTCGAAATGGGGCGATTACGACCCCAGCGGCATCGAAGACAACTGGTAATCACAGCCGCGCCAGCATCCGCTCAGCGCAAAGCCAGCCCGAAGCCAGCGCCAGCCCGGTGGTGGGCCCGGTGAGATAATCCCCGCAGAAATAAACCGGACCTTCCTGCGCATTTTGCCAGAATTGCTTCAACGCACTCAGATAACCCGGCGGGAAGGTGGGCACCTTGCGCTGCCAGCGGAACACCATCTGATCCACGATCCGCCCAGCCATCTGCGGCACAGCCCGCACTGCCTCGGCAGTGATGGTTTCACGCAGCTCGCGGTCTGTGATAGCGGGATCATACAGGTGCGCCTTCAGGTCGCTCATCGCCAGCACCCGCCCGTCCCCGCGCCGCTTCCAGCCCAGGGCGCACAGGCTCCACGGCTCGCAACGCGGAAACATGATCCCGCCCTCATCCAGCGCCGGATCGTCGCCTTCAATCAGATGATATACAATCCCCACACGCGAGTAGGCCACCCGCGGGAAGAAAGCCTGCCAGGCCGGTTGTGGCGCATCAAACAATCCCAGCACCGCATCCCCCGGCAGCGCCATCACCACCGCATCGGCATCGGCCGTTTTCGGCTGCCCGTCCTGCAGGTAATCCACGCTGGCACCGCTGCCGTCTGCCCGCAGCCTCACCCGCTGTGCCACCGCCCGCAGCGTGGTGTTCACCTCCGCCGCCAGCGTATCCGGGAAGAAACCGATTCCGCCCTGAAAGGTGTACAGCTTTTTGGAGAGGTAACTGCCCAGCAGGATCAAGAGCATCTGCTCGGAGAGGTCGTCCGGCTGATAGTGGCAGAACACATCCATGGTCGGTTCCATCCAGTAATCCCACATCTCGCGCCCCACCTTGCGCGAGAAAAATTGCTCCATGCTGATCTCGTCGCTGCCTGGCGCCAGCTCTGGGTGCTCCGGGTTGTAGCGCGCCGAGCGCAGCATGTAAGGCAGCAGGCGCACCATGCTCAACCGCCCGCCGAGTGATACCCCTTTCCAGCCCAGGTAGGAAGGGATGGACATGAAATTC
>CAZCBJ010000145.1:0-6368 GCA_964496705.1 uncultured Anaerolineaceae bacterium
TGATGGGCAGTTTCATGGGCGCTCAAAGTCACCAGATAATTCTGCGGGGTGCCGTCATATTGCACAAAATAACTGGTATCCAAAAAGAACAACCCATCATATTCCATACCGTCAAAGAAATCAGCATCCACCACCGTCAGGCTGGCGTGCGGATAAGCGCCGAACCGTTCGGTGAACAGGCGCAAGGCCTGCGTCATGGCGGTCAGCGCCGCTTTTCCGGCGGCTTGATTCGCTGGGAAAACCGCCGCGTTCAACCTGACGCCGCCTTCATTCCGCTCCAGGATGACATACAGCGGACTGATTGACCAGGTGAAATTGCGCGCCGCGCTCACCTCATAATGATAAGCGCTGGGGGATGTCTTTTTGCCGGACGCGCTGGCCGCCAGCTTCCAGTCCACATTTTCCTCCGGCAGTGAGATATCCACCTCAAAATCCGCCAGGTCATAAGCCAGATGCTCCCCAACCCCGGTCGGTTCATGCGCCATCCACACCGCTCCGGGAAGAACAGGCGGGATATACGCATACCAGTCAGCAAAGTTCAACTGGCGGGCGGTGGCACCGAACGGACCGCCCGCATCGGGCAGGGTCAGGCGGTAATCCATCTCGATGCGCAGATTGGCTCCCGCAGCCAGCGGCTCTGCCGGTCGAATCCACAACCGCGCGCCGTCCAGCGCAGGGTGAGATATTTCCACCCCGTCCACCCGCAATGCCTGCAAGCGGAATGCGCCGCGCAGGCGGTTGGGTTCGACAAGCAGCAGGATTGTCTCCAGCGCTGTCCCGGATTGGTTTTGATAATCAATCGCCTGCGCCACATCCAGCGTGCGCGCTTTCGGATCCAGCCGGGCGGTGAGTTTATATTTCGTCCGGTTCTGTGCAGCGGCGGACTTGGGGATCGTCGGGGTAATCAGAGGCGCATCACCACCCTCAGCCGCTGTTGGTGCGGGGGTTGGCAGCACGGGTATCTTCTTCGTGGGCGTGGGCTGCAGCGATGAGCCGTCGGTGGAACGCGGTACATCGCGCGGCAAGACGCAGCCGGCGGCCAGCCCGCCCACCAGCAGAGCGGTTAGCAAGCGCATAAAGAAACCCGGCAGACCGCGCGGCATGGGATCAGCGGTCGAAATAAATGCTCTTGCCGGTGACCGACAGAGGCACGCCCATCACATAGTCCCAATCCACCAGACCGATGTGGCGCGCGGCCACCCCGGCGCGGTACATGATGCGATTGTCCACGTTGAGCATGCCGGCCATCTTCACCGCAGACCCCAGGGCGATACCCAGGTCGAGAATGCGGTAAGCGCACAGCGGTCCGCGGAATTCGCCATCCACCCCGGGCTGGTTGTTCAGTTCCGCGCAGGTGGCAAAGCCGCAGGCCCCGCAATTCAGCCCGGCGGTGGTGGCGCCCTGTATGCCGATTAACACCACGGCCTCTGAGTTCATCACGTTTTTGCCGTCGCGGTCAAAATTCTTTTTCCCGCTTTGCTCGCCGTAAGCCAGCATGGCTTCGGCCAATTGTTGAACAACCTCGCCGGTGAGAATTTTTGTGCAAATGAAATTCTCACCACGCGTCTTGGGCGCAGTCACCGCAGCCACAACCATCATCTGAGCAACAGTCTCTACAGCTTGCATACCGTCTTCCTTTTCTATGATCGATCTTGAGGGTGTGTGAAATATTCTAACATAACCCATCCCGCCGCCCATAAGCGAGCTGTGAAACATGTTAAAATCATTCCACCGGCAGAGATAATTGCTGTATAACGATAGATTATCCTGTCGGCCGCAAATATCGGAGGAACCATTGACCGCTCTGCTCTACCAGACCGACAGCTATACGAAAGATTTTTCCGCCACCCTCACCGCCTGCGACGAGGCCAACCGCGCGGTGCCCCTGGATTGCACCGCCTTCTACCCGGGCGGCGGTGGTCAACCCGCCGACAACGGCACGCTGACCTGGGAAAATGTTTCCTATCCTGTCCTTCGCGCGCGAAAAGGAGCGCAAGGGATTGAGCACCTGCTGGGCGGCGAGTTGCCCCTGCCGCCTGCGGGCGCGCCGGTTAGCGCTCAGATCAACTGGGAGCTGCGCTACCAGTTGATGCGCACACACACCGCCATGCACATCCTTTGCGGCGCGATCTTCCGCGATTTCGGCGCTTTGGTCACCGGCGGCGACATGGAACCGCGCCAGGGGCGCATGGATTTTGAATTCGAGAACCTGACCCGCGACCTGGTCAGTGTGATCGAAGCAGCGGTGAACCGTGAGGTGGTCAATGCCCGCCCGGTGCGCGTCCAGATTCTACCGCGCGAAGCAGCCTTTCAAATCCCCGATCTGATCCGCACCCGCATCAACCTGTTGCCAGCCGGGATCAATGAGGTGCGCGTGGTGGAAATTGTCGGCCTCGACCTGCAGGCCGACGGTGGAACGCATGTCGCCAACACCGCCGAAGTGGGCAAGATGCGCGTGGTGGACTACAAGAGCAAGGGCAAGATCAACAAGCGCATCTACATTGAGTTGGATTAACGTCAGGCGCGGTCATGACGCATGACACTGGTCGAAATACCGGGCCGTGCTGATAATCAGGATGGTAAAATATCTACAGATTTTGTCCGAGTTCGCAAAAATTGCCTCCAGGAGGAAAGAATGCCCCCCAAGGGACGGATTATTGTCAGCGACGTATATTGCAAGGGCTGCGAGCTGTGCGTGGGGGCCTGCCCCCAGCATGTTCTGGCATTGGACGAGCAGCGCATCACCGCCAAGGGCTATCATCCGGCGTATCTGATCGCCGAGGGCTGCACCGGATGCGGTATCTGCGCCATCGTCTGCCCTGAAGCCGCCATCACCGTATTTCGCGAGGCCGCCAAGGCCCGCCAAAACCCATAGGAGCGATTGCATGGCACGCGAATTACTCAAAGGGAACGAAGCCATTGCAGAAGCCGCCATCCGCGCCGGCTTGCAGGCCTATTTTGGTTACCCCATCACCCCGCAGACCGAGCTGCTGGAATGGATGTCGAAGCGCATGCCCGAGCTGGGACGCGCCTTTGTCCAGGCTGAATCTGAACTGGGCGCGATCAACATGGTGTACGGCGCCGCCTGCACTGGCGCGCGCGTGATGACCTCCTCCTCCAGCCCTGGCATCAGCCTGATGATGGAAGGCCTGTCCTACATCGCCGGAACGGATGTGCCGATGGTGCTGGTCAACGTCATGCGCGGCGGGCCTGGCCTGGGCAACATCGCGCCCGCCCAGGGAGACTACAACCAGATTGCCCACGGCGGCGGGCACGGCGACTATCACGTCATCGTCCTGGCGCCGGCCAGCATCCAGGAATCGATTGACTTCACCGTCCTGGCATTTGACCTGGCGGAAAAATACCGCACCATCACCGCTGTCCTCACCGATGGCTCGCTGGGTCAAATGATGGAACCGGGTGAGCTGCCGCCGATGATGCCGCTGCGCGAAACCCCGCCCGCCTGGGCAGCCACCGGCGCAAAGGGCCGCGAGCGCAACATCCTCTCCTCCATTCACCTCAACCCTGCCGAGCAGGAAGTGTTCAACCTGATGCTGCTACGCCGCTGGCAGGAAGTGCAGAAAAATGAAGTGCGTTACAAAGGCTATTATCTGGAAGACGCCAAACTGCTGGTGACCGGTTTCGGCTCCGCCGGGCGGGTGGCGCTTTCAGCCGTGCGCGCTGCGCGCGCCGAGGGCATCCCGGTGGGACTGCTGCGCCCCATCACCATCAGCCCGTTTCCGGATGCCGTTCTCGGTGAATTGAGCCACCAGGTGGACAGCATGCTGGTGGTGGAGATGAACTCGGGGCAGATGTTGGATGATGTGCTGCGCGCCAACCAAAATCGCACGCCGGTGGAATTTTACGGCCGGCTGGGCGGGGTGGTGCCGTTCCCCGATGAAATCCTGACCGAGATCCGCCGCATGGCCAAGAGCGCTCCCTCCAGCAACGGTCACCCACGCGACCGCTGGCTGCAGCGCATGACCGCAACCCAATAGGAGAACCTGGTATGGCTACTTTACTGGAAAATGAACAACTGGTTTATCAGCGCCCCGAGGCGTTGGTGGATGTATCCACACATTACTGCCCCGGCTGCACGCACGGAGTGGCCCACCGCCTGGTTGCCGAAGTCATCGACGAGATGGGATTGCGCGAGCGCACCATCGGCGTGGCTTCGGTGGGGTGCTCGGTGTTTGCTTACAATTACTTTGATTTTGACTGGGTGCAGGCGCCGCACGGGCGCGCCCCAGCCATGGCCACCGGCATCAAGCGCGTTTTGCCTGACCGGGTGGTGCTCACCTACCAGGGCGATGGCGACATGGCCTCCATCGGCATGGCCGAGGTGGTCCACGCAGCCGCGCGCGGCGAAAACATCACCGTCATTTTCATTAACAACGCCAACTTCGGCATGACCGGCGGACAGATGGCCCCCACCACCCTGCCCGGTCAGCGCACCACCTCTTCACCTACCGGGCGGGATGTGGAACAGGCCGGCTACCCCATTCGCGCCGCCGAGTTGCTGGCTACCCTCGACGGCGCCTCATACGTCGTCCGCCGCTCCCTGCACGATCCCAAGAACATCCGCCTGGCAAAGAAAGCCATCCGCCTGGCCTTCGAGACCCAGGTGCGCGGGCTGGGCTTCTCCATGGTGGAGCTGCTCTCCACCTGCCCGACCAACTGGGGCATGACCCCGTTGCAATCCATCCAATGGCTGGAAGAAAAAATGATCGCCTATTACCAGCTCAACGACTTCAAAGTTCACCCGTCGCTCTCCCAGGCGACCATCTGAGCGGAGGAAAGCATGCAAACCGAGATCATCATTTCCGGCTTTGGCGGTCAGGGCGTTCTGCTGGCAGGGCAAATCCTCACCTACACCGCCATGGACTGTGGTCTGGAGACCACCTGGATACCTTCCTATGGACCTGAGATGCGCGGCGGAACCGCCAACTGCACGGTGATCATTGCTGATGAGGAAATTGGCTCGCCATTCGTCAGCTCGCCGCAGGCCGCCATCGTCATGAACCTGCCCTCGCTGGACAAGTACGAACCGCTGGTCAAGCCTGGGGGGTTGCTGGTGGTGAACACTTCGCTGATGAACCGCGAAGTCACCCGCAGCGACATCAAGGTGGTGCGGGTGCCTGGCAACGAAATCGCAGAGAGCATCGGCGACCGGCGCATGACCAACATGGTGCTTTTAGGCGGGCTGCTGGCCAACCTGCCCATCCTGTCGCTGGAAGCGGTGGAAAATGCGCTGCGCGAACATCTGCCAGCGCGCGCCCAGAAGCTGCTGCCGCAAAACCTGGAAGCACTGCGCCAGGGCGCTTCTCACCTGGTTAATGCATAAAAGAAAAGAGCGGGAGCCAAAACTCCCGCTCTTTTTTGATCAAGGTTCGTTCTGGATGATCTGTCCATCCTGCAGGCGAAGGATCTCATCCACATAACCGTCCACCAGGGGGTCATGAGAGGTCATCAAGAAAGTCAACTTTTCATGGCGCACGATCTGGCGGAAAAGTGAGAGAATTTCACGGCTGGTGGTGGTATCCAACTCGCCGGTGGGCTCATCCGCGAGGATCAGGCGCGGATTATTGGCCAACGCGCGGGCAATCGCCACGCGCTGCTGTTGACCGCCAGACAATTCATACGGGCGGTGATGGATGAATTTCCTCAACCCAACCAGTTCCAGGACGTGCAGGGTGCGTTCGTGGCGCTGTTTGCCGCCCGCGCCGCAGATGCGCATCATCAGCTCCACATTTTCGTAGGCGGATAACGAGGGCAGCAGGCCAAAAGATTGGAAGATGTATCCGACCTGGGTGCTGCGGAAATGGGTGAGTTCTTTTTCACCCAGGGTGGCCAGGTCCTGCCCAAAAACCCTGACCACACCGCGGGTTGGATGGTCCAGGCCGCCAATTGAATTCAACAGGGTGGTTTTTCCTGAACCGGAACGCCCTTTCAGGGCAACAAATCTGCCCGAGGCGATGGAAAGATTCACCCCGCGCAGCGCCTGCACTTCGCGCTCACCTATCTTGTAGATGCGCCACAGGTCAATGGTCTCAATCAGCACTTCGGGGGTAGCCTCGGTCAATGGGAGTACCAGCGGTGCAGCCTCCATGCCTACCTCTTTTCCTTGTCACCGCGCAGGCGCTGGACCAGCTTGCGCAGACCGCCGCCCCGGCGCTCTGCCAGGGCTTCTTCGGAGGGGATCTCAGACGCCCCAGGGGTGTGGTGCTCGGTGCCTTCCGTGCGCGCCGGGCGAATGAGAATGCCCCCCTCCACCGGTTCCAACAGCACACGGCGCCGGATATGATATTGCTCCAGGTAATCGCGCGGCACCTGCAATCGTCCGGCTGAATCGAGCAGGATCACTTCTT
>CAZCBJ010000145.1:6378-10054 GCA_964496705.1 uncultured Anaerolineaceae bacterium
CGAAAACTTCGTGATGCTCGATCTGCTCAAAAACATCACCCTCCCCGTTTTCAGGCGGCGGCGCAGCAATCAACTGCCGGATGGTTTCTGTCGAAGTCTTCCCATCGCGGATGGCAACCACCCGCTGCACATGCCGGGCGATGCCGGCATCGTGGCTGACGATGATGGTGGTGATGCCGTACTGCGCATTTAAATCTTGAAAAGCCTTGAAGATGCCTGCCGCGGTCTGGGTATCCACCTCACCGGTCGGCTCATCCGCCAACAACAGATTGGGGCGGTTGGCCAGCGCCACGGCGATGGCAACGCGCTGCTGCTCACCGCCCGACATCTCGGCCAGGCGGTGGTGGCGGCGTTCGCCCAGGCCGACCACCTCCAGCATCTCCTCTGCGCGCCGGTAATCCGCCCGGCTGCTCATGCCCGCCAATGTCATCGGCAGGCGCACATTTTCGACGGCGGACAAATAGGAGATCAGGTTGCGGGCGCCCTGCTGCCAAACAAAGCCGACCTTGGAGCGCCGGTATTGATCCAGGTCTGCATCGCTCATCTTCAACAGGTCGTAGTTGTCCACATACACCCGCCCCGCAGAGGGACGATCCAATCCGCCCAGAATGTTCATCAGAGTGGATTTGCCGCTGCCGCTGGCGCCCACGATACCGAGAAGCTCTCCACGAGGCACAACCAGATCCAACCCCTGCAAGGCGAAGACTTCCAGGTTGGCAATTTTGTAGATTTTTACCAGACCGTCACAGATAATGAAGGGTTCAGTTGCCATCTTACACCGCCTCTCCCATCTTGACCGCCTGGAATATCTTCATGCGCATCAACATGATGGTCAGCACCGATAACGCGACCACGAACAGTAGACCAAAAAGGATGTAAATCTGGAACACCGAGCCCCAGTCGATATGCACCACATAGGGCGGTATTTTCGCCGCCGCGGTGGTGCCAAGCTGCAGGTAGGGGATAAAGAAATTGCTGACCCCCACACCCAATCCGGTGCCAGCCCCCAGCCCGACCAGGAACAGGAAGGCCAGTTCGGAGGCGAGCAAAACAAACATCTGCCAGGCGGAAAGACCGATGGCGCGCAGCATGCCCAGCTCGATGAAACGCCGGCGGAAGGAGAACAGCGCATACAGCAGGAAACCCAGCACAGTCAGGAAAGCCAGCGCGGTGAAACCCACCGACAACAGACCAAAGAAGCCCTGCCGTTCGGGGCGCTCCTGTTCGCGGATGATGATATTGGCCGAAACTTCAGAGAAGAGGACATTGTTGTACAGCTTGTTCACGCCCTCCAGGATCGCATCTTCCTTGGCGCCTGGCACAACCTTGATCCAGACATCATAGGGCAGTTCACCGCCGGCCTGTTCAAAATAGTTGTCCAGATTGCCAACGATCAGCTCGCCCTGTGGAGGATACCAGGTGGGGAAATAGCGCAGGGTGCCCATCACCTTAAAGGTCATATGGGTGGTCGCTTCAAGGCTGTAGGTGGCCACTTCGATCAAGTCGCCCATTTTGATATTGTAATTTTTCGCCAACTGCTCAGAGACCAGCACCGCATCCGGAGCCAGCGCCAGCCTGTTCATCAGACCGCCCAGCGATTCATCCGCAAAGTCGCGCCGCCAGAAAGCCGCCTTGGGAAAGTCGATGCGGTCCACGCCAATGTATGTGGCAGTTCCCGTGCCGGCGCCGGCAACGATGCGCAGATCATTGCGGTATACCCGCGCCGCTGCCTGCACACCGGGGATTTTGAGATGGTCAGCCACCGGCAGGAAAACCCATTTCGGCTCTTCCTTCTCTGCGGAGGAGGTGGTCTGGGTCGCCGCGGCTGGCGCCGCGCCGAACGGCCCGGACTGCTGCCCGGTGTACTCGCCCATTTCCACCACGTTCATATCCGCGCCCACCTTATAGTAGGTCTGATCGTGAAGATGCCGGTCAAGCGTTTGCGCCAGCGTTGCGGTAAACGTGGACAGGCTGAGGGTCAGAATCAACAGGATCAGCGGAGCGTTGTATCCGCTGGAGGTGCGCGAGAGGTAGCGCGCCGCCATCAACACGCCGATGCTTTTGGTTTTCGAGGAAATCCAGGCGATCAGCGACATGATCAGCGGCAGGATGCGTAAAATGAACAGGGTGATCGAAAAGATCATCAAGGCCGGCACCAGCACCAGCAATGGGTTCTGGAAGGGGTCGCCTCCTGCCGTCGCGGCAGTTTTGTTCAATTGCGGCATGATCAGGCTGCCCTGCTGGCGCAAAATATAAGCGCCGTAAGCAGCCGGGATGAACAGCATCAAATCCAGCATGGCGCGCTGCCAGAACGGCGGGCGCAATTGGCGAGCGCGTTCCTGTTTGTAGGAAACGATGGAATGGCGCGAAGCGCTGAAGGTGGGGATGATCTGGGCGAAGAGGGTCACAATCGCGGCAATCGCCCCCAATTGCAGCGCGGCCAGATTGATATCCGGCTGCAGATTGGTGGTGGCTGTAAAGTTGAGAAAACTGCGCGTCTTGCCAAAAAATTCAGCCACCGCCAGCGAAGAAGGCGCGCCGACCGCAACCCCGACCGCTCCAAGCAGAATGCTTTCCAACACCGCCATGCCCAGCACCTGCAGTGCGGTTGCGCCGCGCGAGCGCAGCACGGCGATCTCGTTCTGCCGGTTGGCGACCATCATGTCCACCACCAGCAGGATGAAGGTCAGAACCATGACCATCAACGGAATGCTGAATATATACAGGAAGGTGGTCAGGGTTCCGGATGAATTCTGGAAGCGGATCAGCATTTCCTTGGGCGAAATATCCAGGCGCGTTTTGGGTAATAACTGCCCCATTTTGCGTTCCACTTCGGCAATCCGCCCCATCAGACCGGGGACATCCGATGAATGCACCCTCGAGCCGTCCAACACCCAGTACCACAATGCCAGATCCACCTCGTTGTTCATGTAGGGGATGATGCGGTTGAGCAAGGTCTCCTCAGGGACGACGAAGACCGTGTTAAACTCGCTGGGATCATAGAACCAGTAATCGCTCCCGGAATCTTTGGCTTCCCACACACCCACAATCCGAACCGGCATCTGGATCTTGATTTTCGCATCACCGCTGCGATACAGGGTATAGACCGTATATATGTCATTAACCTGAATACCCAGTTTATCCGCCAGTTTGCGGGTGATCATCACATCCACCGGACTGTCGGGGTCGCCTGAGGACACAGCCGGCATGCTGCCTTCCAAGAGGTTCATTTGCGGTTCCAGATCGCTCACCGCGGCAAAATATACATATTCCAGGGTGCTCTTGGGGTCATCATAATTGGTCGTGTCCGCCGCGAATAACTGGAAGGTATCCGATTTGATGTAACGGACGAACAGGCTGGCGGGCAGGTTAATTTCGGCCTGAACACGGCTGGAAAGATATTCATCCACCGGCGTCAGCCGCTCGATGCTGACCGGATCGCTCCAGGCGCCCACATAACGGAACATGAACGCGTAGGGGGGACGTCTTCCGGTGAGCGCCGAGACTTCCTGTTCTTTGCGGGTCACCTCTTTTTGGTAGATATTCTGGTAAACCGAATCGGAATAGATGGGGATGCTCATGGTCAGGGCAACCGCCGAGATTATCCCCAGGGAGGCCGCCAGCGCCAGACCGCGCTGGGCAACCACACGTTTGAGGGTGACAACAACGATGCCCC
>CAZCBJ010000146.1:0-9978 GCA_964496705.1 uncultured Anaerolineaceae bacterium
GCTTCGGCGACCACAGAGATCAATACTTCATAATTCTCAATGACCAGTTTATACGGTTCAAAAACATGCTGAAGTTGTTCATCTGAGGCATATTGGTAGAAGGTCTCATCCAGCGAAGGCAGTGATGCCATGACATACGGGAAACCTCCAGCTTGTAAGACTTTCATGTAAATGGCTTGAATCAATGGCTCACCCAGCGAACTGCCGCGGATGGCGACCCGTTGGCCTTTTTTGACCTCAACCGAATAATTCACCAGCATATCTGCTAATTTTAAAATTCGTTCGTCACGCATCATGTAATCCTTATGATAGATATTCGCCCATTGTACCATCTCTGCGTTTTGAAAGCCTGCGCTTATGTGTCCTGGGAATGATCAGAGAGTTGTAGGATGAGCAGAATCGATATGCGTACTGTATAATCATAAAGGCTGTAATTTTATTGTCACAAGAGGGTCAAGATGATTTACGAAGAATTCACCTGGAAAAATGCTGAAAAAATCGATATTTTTGCGTGTGGTTGGAGGCCTGACAGCTATCAGAAGGCAGTCGTGGTGCTTGTGCATGGATTGGGGGAGCATTCTGGGCGTTACCAACATGTGGGTGAGTTTCTGTGCGAACATGGATATGCCTTGTTTGGATTGGATTTGCCCGGACATGGCAAGTCCGGCGGAATCCGGGGGCATGCTGATTTTGATTCAATTTTGCTCGATATCGACCATCTGATCGCCACGGTTAAAGCACGTTTTCCTGCTGCACCAATTATCTTGTATGGACACAGCATGGGCGGAACGCTGGCTTTATATTACCTCTATCACCGTAAACCTGATATCAAAGGCTCGGTAGTAACATCCCCAGGATTGCGGACGGGCTTTAAGGTACCGCCCATCAAACTAGCCCTGGCTCGAATGATGAATCGATGGATGCCAACCCTGGTGATGGCAAATGGTCTGGACCAAGCCCAGCTCGCCCGTGACCCATCTGTTCGTCAGAAGTATGCGGAGGACCCGCTGGTGCATGACCGTATTTCTGCACGACTGGGTTGGAATTTGATCTCCAAAGGTGAAGAACTACTGGGTTTGGCGGGATCTATCCCATCCATGTCCATTCTGATGATGGTGGGCACCGAAGATCGTCTCGTCAGTCCTCAGGCGGTGTATGAGTTTGCCGAGCGGTATCGAGGCGATTTGACTTTGAAAAAATGGGAAGGTTTTCTCCACGAAACGCACAATGAAATCGGCAAAGAGGCTGTGCTGAACACGATGGTGGAATGGATGAGCGCATAAATTAGCGCATGAAACCAAGCACCGTGACAATATCACGGATGGTATGATTGATTGCATGAAGTTTTAAGACTTTTGGATTTGTTTCGAAAACAAACATCACTTGACCCCCGTTTTGACCATTGCTAGAATTAAATTGGCTGCAACCCATGGAGCCGCTGATCACTTTTCCTGTCACAGGTGAATATTGCGGTCCTCGTACGATTTTGTCTTAAGGAGGCCGGTCTATGGCTGATTTTCTTTTCAGAGGTTCCCTTGCGGATGTCGATCCTCAGGTCCATGATCTGATCCAAATGGAGACGGAACGCCAGCGGCGCAAGCTGATCATGATCCCCAGCGAGAGCTCAGCTCCGCTGGCCGTGCGCGAATCGCTTTCCTCGCCATTCCAGAATCTGTACGCAGAAGGTTATCCGGATGAGGAGACCCGCTGGCAGAGCGAAGCGGAGATCATGGATTATGCCTCGCAATTGGCGCACTACCGGCGGTATGCTGACCCGCGCTATTACAAAGGGGTGGAGTATGCCGATATTGTCGAGGCGCTGGCCAGACGGCGTTGCGCAGAAGCATTTGCCACGTCAAAGGTAAGCACCGAGCAGATTTTCGTCAACGTTCAACCCCTTTCCGGCGCGCCAGCCAATAATGCGGTTTACACCGCGCTGGTCAACCCGGGCGATATCGTCTTGGGGATGAATCTGCTGCATGGGGGTCATCTGACCCACGGGTCGTCGGTCAACCGTTCCGGCAAGCTTTATAAAATTGTGCATTACAACGTTAATCCGCTGAGCGAGCAGATCGATTATGAAGCAGTGGCGGCGCTGGCGAAAGAGAATATGCCCAAGATCATCATCGCCGGGTATTCTTCTTATCCCTGGACGCCGGATTGGGAGCGTTTCCGGGCAATTGCGGATTCGGTGGGGGCGGTGCTGCTGGCGGATGTCTCGCATATCGCCGGGTTGATTGCCGGTCAGGCAATCCCTTCACCAGTTGGCATTGCGCATGTGATCACATTCACCACGCATAAGACTCTGTGCGGCCCGCGCGGAGCGTGCATCCTGACCACAGACGCTGCATTGGCGCGAAAAATTGACCGGGCTGTTTTCCCCGGCGAACAGGGTGGTCCGCATGTGCATGTCTTTGCTGCGCTTGCCACCACTTTCAAATTGGCGCGGAGCGAGCAATTCAAGCAATTACAGCAGCAGATTATCACCAATTGCGCGGTGCTCACCCAACGCCTGGCTGACCGCGGTCTGCGCATCCCTTATGGTGGGACAAACACCCACCTGGCCAATCTGGATTGCAAAACCAATCAAGGCGAAGACGGCACGCCGCTTTCGGGAGATATGGCCGCGCGTATTCTGGATATTGCCGGAATAGTGCTCAATCGAAACACCATCCCGGGTGATAAGACCGCGCTCAACGCATCTGGCATCCGTTTCGGAACGCCATGGGTGACCCAGCGCGGCCTCAAAGAAGTCGACATGCTGGAGATCGCGGATGTGATGGCGGATGTGCTGCTGGCCTGCAAACCTTATGCAGTTGTGACAAGGCAGGGGATCGCTCAGCGGGCGAAAATACCTTTTGATGTGTTGGAAGATGCCAAATTACGAACGCGCAAATTGGCTGAATCGGCTGGAATAGATGTGCCATCCGGGCAGCATGGTTATCCCCATTTTTTTTATATTGACGATCCAGCCAAACACAGCCAGGGATGGACTGCTCTGGATCTGTCAGGCGGCAGCGTGCGCCAATTTGTCAACCAGGTGTTCTCCAGTGATGTGGAAGAATTGCAGATTGGACTGAGCCAGAAGACGACGTTGCACACTCCCAAAGGAGCGGTGGACGGAGTACTGACTCAGCGGGAAAAGAATGTTTACCTGTTTAGCCTGCCATCTGAACAGGCCGGGCTGGCGGCTGCCTGGCTGCGTGACCTGTCGGACGGCTATGTGGCTTTCGATCCCGATGTCACCAGGCGTCTGCCAGGGCCCATCCTCGTCAGCGAGTCGACTGAGGATGCGGTGCGGTCGGCCTCAGGGAAGGCAGTGGAGGCTAAAAAGCCGTATTACCTATTTGCACCAGCCGGAGAGGGTGAGCCTTTGCCGGCCTGGACCTGGGTCGAGACCGCCCCCGATGAGCCTCGGCGCACACCGCTATATGAAACACACCGAGAAATGGGCGCAAAGATGGTGCCTTTCGCGGGTTGGGACATGCCGGTATGGTACAGTTCGGTATTGGAAGAGCATCTTGCCACCCGCCAGGCGGCCGGGTTGTTCGATGTCGCTCACATGGGGGTGTACCAGGTGGAAGGGCCGGATGCCATACTTTTCCTCGACTCTGTCTGCGGTAATGATATTGCCGGGATTGCGGTGGGCGAATCGGTTTACACCCATTTCCTTGATCCCCAGGCCAACGTGATTGATGATACGCTGGTTTACCGCCGCGACGAAGAAATATATCTGGTGGTGGTCAACGCATCCAATGATGACAAAGATTGGAACTGGTTAAACGCGGTCAAAGATGGGCGGGTGTTGGTCGATGACACGCGTCCTTGGGCGCTCGCTTTCGGACGCAAGGCTGTTCTGCGCAATCTTCGCTCGCCGGAAGCCGGGGAAGATATGCGCCTGGATCTTGCCATCCAGGGGCCAAAATCGCGAGACATTCTGTTGGCACTGGGCTGCGACGCAGCCAACCGCCGCAAGGTGATGGCCTTGAAACGCACCGAGTTGTGTGAAGCGGTGATCGGCGGGTTTGAGCTGATCGTTTCCCGCACCGGCTATACCGGTGAGAAGATGGCTTTTGAATTGTTCGTGCATCCCGATCATTTGGTGGCATTGTGGAAGAAATTGCTTGAGGTGGGCGCGCCCCTGGGACTCAAACCGTGCGGATTGGGCGCACGCGATTCTTTGCGCACTGAAGCCGGGCTGCCGTTGTACGGCCATGAGATGGGGGGCGAAGCCAGCCTGGGCGTGGCTGATGCCGGATTTGGCGCTTATGTCAAAGTGTATAAGCCCTGGTTCATCGGCCGCGAGGCGTTTATCGCCCGTGAGAAAGCGCGCAAAGGTGAGGTGGCCCGTTTCCGCTTCATCGAAAAAGGCGTGCGCATGGCACATTCCGGCGATCCAGTGTTGGATGTCAAGGGGCGGGTGATTGGTTTCGTGACCAGTTGCGCAATCGACAGCGAGGGATTCCTCACCGGCCAGGCGTTTGTGGAGCTGAAGGCCACTCTCGAAGGGACGCCAATCTCCATCTATCAAAGCGCATCCAAAACACACGGCAAACCGCCCGGCGAGCTGATCAGTGGGGATCGCGTCATCCTACCTACCGCGGCTGTCATTCTCAGCCGCTTCCCGAAAGCCAGATAATTTCCTGTACGGGCGATCCATCGCCCGTATATTATTCAAAATTTGAACTTCAGGAGGAAGAATGCAAACTCAGTGGGATCATCGTTATGCCCAACGAACGCAACGCATGAAGAGCTCAGCGATACGTGAGCTGTTAAAACTAACCGAGCTGCCAGATGTCATTTCCTTTGCGGGCGGGTTGCCCGCGCCGGATGTGTTTCCGGTGGAGGAATTGATCGCCGCATGCACGGCAGTGCTGCGCAATAACAGTGCGGTGGCGCTGCAATATGGTTCCACGGAAGGGTACACGCCGCTGCGCGAGATGATCACCCGGCATACGATGCGTTACGGAATTGGAATCACACCAGATAATACCATGATCACCTCCGGGTCTCAGCAGGCATTGGATCTGTTGGGCAGGATTTTCATTAACCGCGGCGACCGGATTCTGGTGGAATCGCCGACTTATCTGGGCGCTTTACAAGCCTGGAACGCTTACGGCGCAGAATATATTGCCGTTCCCTCGGATGAAGATGGCATGATCACCGAAGGATTGGAACAGGCGCTGCGCACCGGGCCTAAATTCATCTATGTCCTGCCCAATTTCCAGAATCCGACCGGTGTCACCATGTCTTTGGAGAGGCGCCATAAACTGGTGGAACTGGCTGACCGTTACGGTGTGCCGATCATTGAAGATGATCCTTACGGACAACTGCGTTATGAGGGTGAACATTTGCCTTCGGTGGTGGTGCTGGATAGCCAATTCCAGGGCAACAACGGCACTTACACCGGTAATGTGATTTATCTCAGCACGTTTTCCAAATTGCTTTCACCCGGCCTGCGCCTGGCCTGGGTGATTGCACCCCCAGAGGTGATCCGCAAGCTGGTGCAGGCCAAACAGGGCGCGGATCTGCATACCTCCACCTTTAGTCAGGCTGTTGCGCATGAGGTCAGCCAGCACGGTTTCCTGGACCGCCACATCCTCAGAATACGCGAAGTGTACCGCGAACGGCGTAATGTGATGCTGGATTCGCTGGACGAGCACATGCCCGCCCAGATTAAATGGACGCGTCCCCAGGGCGGGCTTTTCCTGTGGGCAGTGCTTCCCAGCCATATGAAAACGGCGGAACTGCTCATTGAGGCAGTGCAGCAAAAGGTGGCCTTCGTCCCGGGTGGATCGTTTTACCCTTGCGGTGGTGGCGAAAACACCATGCGGTTGAATTTCTCCAACGCGACCCCGGAAAAAATAAACGAAGGCATTGCACGCATGGCGCGTGTGCTGCGCCGGCACATCTAGACAACCTCGTTCGGCACTCACTCAATCTGCCACAGACTGAAATCGGACAGAATTGATCCGCCGATAAACTCGCGCAGGATGGAATTGTCCGGGATCAGGTCGCGATTCAATGGCGAGAACCATTCCAGGAAGGATAGCAAGCGCTTGGCTTCGACATATTCAGGCACACCGAATGGCACCTGTCGCAGCAGGGGCTCAGCCAGTGGTTTCAGCGCTGATAACTCATAAGCCAGGGCGGAGTTGAAAATTTCGTCCGCATTTTCCTGGAAGGTGAAGATGTATCGTTTTTCACCCCGGCGGACGGACTCCCAGCGCTGAATGGTCTGATGGGCGGTGTAGCCGCGTGTGGCGGCATCGCGCACGATACGGCGGATAAGGCGGGTGTCGGTGGTCGAGATGCGGTTCTGACGGTCCAGGTTTAACTGGGTCAGACAGGATACATACACCCGGAAGGTTTCTTCGGCGGGGAAATCTGGCAAGAGGCGCGGATTAAGTCCGTGGATGCCTTCCAGGATGATCAATCGTTCACGTTTCAATTGCACGACATCACCCGGGATGCTGGCGCCCAGGCGAAAATCATAATGGGGAAGCTGCACTTCATCGCCGTCCAGCAGGCGGTGCAGGTGTTCCTGCAACAGAGCGATGTTGAGAGCCTTGATCGATTCAAAATCATATTGTCCGTTTTCATCCCGCGGCGTATGTTCGCGATCAATGAAGTAATTATCCATTTCCAAAGGGAAGGGCGCAATTCCTTGCGCCAACAATTGCACAGCCAGACGCTTGGAAAAGGTGGTTTTTCCAGAGGAAGAGGGGCCAGCCACGAGCACCACCCTGGCGCGATCCGAGCGCTCGACGATTTGCGTCGCAATTTCAGCAATTTTCTGTTCGTGCAATGCCTCTGAGACCAGGATGATCTGGCGGATGCGGTTGGCGGCTATCGCATCGTTCAGCGCACCGACACATTCTATATCAAGCCGTTTCAACCAGTTTCCATATTGTTGAAAGGTTTTCAACATTTTGGGCGATTCAGGCGTGGGCAGCAGTGTGGTGGGAGCATGGCGGCGCGGAAAACGCAGAATGAATCCTTCTCCGTAGGGCAGCAACCCGAACCACTTGATGAAACCTGTGGAAGGAACCATATAACCGTGATGATAATCACGGTAATTTCCCAGGCTGTATAAGATCAAGTGATCTTTGGTTCGATATTTCAACAGGCGGGTTTTCTCCACCTCGCCTCTCTCGGCAAAGTAGGTCACTGCTTCAACCAGGGGAACCTTTTTTTTCTCAAAGGTCAGATTCCTTTGCACCAGATCGAGCATGAGGGTTTCCAACTCAACCAGCTCGCGTTTGGTGAGTGGGGTGCGACCGCCAACCTGACAGTAATATCCTCCTGAAGCAACCGAGTGGTCAATGGCTAATGAGGAACCCGGGTGCAATTCGCGGAAGGCAGCTTCCAGCAGAAAGGTCAGCGACCGGCGATAGATGAGCGCGCCGTCGGATTCGCTGGTGTTGACTGGCCTGACAAGCGCATCCATCTCTACCGGATAGGTCAATTCGCGCAGCTCGTTGTTGATCACTGCACCCACAATGGGCGGGTCGGCAAATTCTGGCAAGGAGCCTAGAAAATCACCCACCGCAGCGCCGCGCGGGCCCGATAACACCCGCCCATCTGGGAGGTGGATTTCAACTTTTTTTCGAAGACTTACCAATTGAATAGAAGGATGTCTTGATTTCATGGGTTTACCTGTTTTGTTACCAGTAATACGATAAGTTTATTATAGCGAGGAATGAACCAGAGCGTTGGCATCTGCCCGCAGGTAAAATTCGCGGAATAGAGCGGTTTCCGTGACCAAAAAATCGATCCGGTCCTGCAAAGTGTGCGCCTGTTGGGTGTCTGTAGAATCCCCGGCGCGCAGTAACAAGTTACCAGCCGGCTGCCATTCGATGTTCACCAGACCGAGCGCTTGCAGCCAGCACAGACCGTCAGCCACCACACGCTCACGCTGACCGGTCG
Organism: uncultured Anaerolineaceae bacterium; assembly: GCA_964496705.1. Classification (GTDB taxonomy): domain Bacteria; phylum Chloroflexota; class Anaerolineae; order Anaerolineales; family Anaerolineaceae; genus CAZCBJ01. The sequence continues at coordinate 7,930 of CAZCBJ010000146.1, forward strand.
CTGCGACCAGCTCAGCAAACGCGCAGTTTCCCGCGTGTCTGGAAAGCACGCTCTTGATCAATCCGGTCAGGCGGGTGAGAAATGCTTTGAGCGAATCGTCTCCCGCTGGCAAGGCGAACAGCGCCACCTGGCGTGGCTGGCAGACCTCCAATGCTTGATTGAGTTCTGTATGCCCCGGGGGTATCGTCCAGACAACAAGCAGGTCGGTGGGTTTTAATTGATAACGGCTGGCGTAGGGCCGGTCAGGGGGAAACTCACCTTCACTCCAGATCAGCGCCTGCTCCAGCGGTAAAGCGTGCAGCAGTTTGAGCGCATCGGAGGCGCCGCGGTAATCCAAAACCTGGATTTTCTTGCGCGGGGTGACGCGGGTTTCTTCTTCCCGCGGTCTGGCAGCGATGAAGTCAATTTCAACCTCTTTTTGACCGCGAAAATTGCTGGCGCGCACCGCATAAGCCAGGTCGAATTTGCCATCGGGCAGCTCCATGCCTGCTCCCTGCCACCAGATGACCTTCATTTGCTGACCGGAAGGTTCTTCGACCAACAGGCGTAAGTGGTCCTTGTTCTTCCCGATCAAAGCCTGGTTGACCAGCGAGAGATGTTGACTGGCGAAAATGGGCGCTGGATTGCCCGGACCAAAAGGCGCCAGTCGTTCCAATTGTTCAACCAGCTCCAAATTTATCTCGCTCAGTGGAATATTCGCGGTGATGGGCAGCTTTTTCTCCGGGACATTATCGCCGATCATGGCTGCAACCGTGCTGTTGATCGCGCGTTTAAATTCGGGGATCATCTCAGCTGCAATGCTGAAACCGGCGGCCATGGGATGCCCTCCGTACCCTAACAAAAAGCGCTCATTGGCTGCCAGCGCCTGGGTGATGTTGACCCCTTCGATGGAGCGAGCAGACGCCCGGCCCGCTTCGCCGGCGGGCAGAGAGATCAGGATGGCGGGGCATTGATACACCTCAGCCAAACGGCTGGCCACAATGCCAATCACCCCGCCCGGCCAGGTGTTGGATGTCAGAACCAGCACATACCCATCCAGCGAGGTTGGATCTCGCTCGACCTGCGCCCTGGCAGCCTGGAAGACCTGATCGCAGAGCAATTTCCGTTTGCCGTTCAATCCCTCCAGCTCAAGCGCAGCCGGCCGGATGACAGCCGGATCGGTAGACAACAGAAATTCGATCATCGGGTTGGCATCCCCCAGCCGACCGATGGCATTCAGGCGCGGGCCAATGGTAAAGCCAATATGCTGTTCGGTCAGGTGGTTTTCTTTCACTTCGGCCAGATCCAGAACTGCCTGTACAGCGAGCCGAGGCTTGTGGCGAAGCGCTGCCAGGCCCAGTTGGACCAGGTAACGCGCATCCCCAGTCAACAAAGCCAGGTCGGCCACCATGCCAATCGCTGCCAGGTCGATGAATTCCATTTCATCACCGGCTCTCCCATAGCGATCATACAGCGCTTCGAGCAATTTATAGGCGGTGCCGGAACCGCTCAATGTGGCCAAGGGATGGTCGCCCGGCAGGCGCTGTGGATTGATCACTGCCAGAGCGGGTGGAAGTTCTCGGGGCAGGCTGTGGTGATCGGTGATGATCAGGTCCACTCCCCGCTGCCGGCAGATTTCGGCGCCCTCTGTCGCGGCAACACCGGTGTCACAAGTGAGGATCACTTCCATCCCACTGTCCAGGAAAGTTTGCAGGCTGGCAGGATGCAGGCCGTGGGATTCTGTGGCGCGCAACGGAATGCGGTAGGAGACCCGAGCGCCTAACGCTCGCAGCCCACCGACCAACAGCGCGGTGGCGGTCTGCCCGTCGGCGTCAAAGTCGCCCCACACGCCAATGTGCTGCTTGCGGCCAATTGCAAGGCGCAGCCGGTCAACCGCCAGTTGCATGTCAGGCATCGCAAAAGCTGTACACGGCTGATAGCGTCCGGGGTCAAGAAAGGCCAGCGCAGCCTCAGGCGTCTGAAAACCTTTGCGCGCCAGGATCTCGCTGAGGATGGGATGACCGCCGACCGCCTGGCGCAAACTGGCGGGTGGCTCCATTGGTTGAGGGA
>CAZCBJ010000147.1:0-9959 GCA_964496705.1 uncultured Anaerolineaceae bacterium
GGATAAACCCCTGGGCGGGGATAAACCCCTGGGCGGGGATAAACCCCTGGGCGGGGATAAACCCCTGGGCGGGATAAACCCCGCCCCTACGGCAACATGCGCACGGCGCGAATGCGGCCGTGTTTGCGGCAGATCTGGAACACCTCGGCGTATGGCACGCCCGCCTGCATGCCGTGGAAGCGCCCCAGGGCGATGACGTCGTCGTGGAGGAAGTTGCGCACCTGGCCGGTCTGCGGGTCGGGGCCGAAATCGTACTGGCTGCGGTGCACATCCATCATCTTGAGCTTGAGCTCGAAGACCGCGCTGATGTCCACGTATTCGTCGGGGATGAAGTTATGTCCGCCCTCGGATTCGCAGAAAAAAAGGGGCGTGTAGCGGCTGGCGTCCATCACCAGGGTGTGGGCGGCGGTGTGATCGGGGTGGTAATCGTCGGCGGGGTGGGTGATGAGTATGTCGGGCGCGAACTGGTGGAAGATTTCCTCCAGCGCGCGGCGGGCGGGCAGCGCGGGCTCCAGTTGCCCGTCGGGGTAGCCCAGCCAGAAGGTCTGGCTGGCGCCGATGAGGGCGGCGCTGGCCTCGAATTCGCGCTTGCGCGCGGCTACCAGCGCCTCAACCGGCGAGACGCTGCCGTAAGCGCGCCCGTCGGTCAGGCAGGCGATGCCCACCGTGTGACCCTGCTGCGCGTAGAGCGCCAGGGTGCCGCCGCAGAATTCGTCCATGTCGTCGGAGTGGGCTCCGATGGCCAATACCCGCACGGCTTCCTCCTAGAAGGGGAACAGGCGCTGCTTATCGGCGGGGGTGAGCGGGCGGCCGTATTCGCAGACCTCAAAGGCTTCGGCGTAGTGGATGCGGGCGCCGCGCTCGGGGCCGTATTTCTCGATCAACTGCGGGCGGTAGAGGCGGCTGGCGACGCTCAAATCCTCTTCCAGCTTTTCCTTAAGCCAGGCGCGGCGCTCGGTTGGGTCGGCGCTGGGCGGGTCGCCAAAGATCAGGTGGTACATTTGCGAGGTGTGACACTCGAGCACATCCACCTTTTTTTCGTAAACCGAGTCGTTCTCCACCACCACATCGGGGATGAAGGGGTAGGGTTTCTGGAACTGATCCCAGGTGTAGAGCATGTGGGGGATGTAGCGCAGGGGCGGGGCGTCGGTGACCAGGTTGCCGACGATGACCATGTTGATCGCGTCCTGGACGACGTAACCCACGTTGCGGTGGTCGGGGTGGTAATCCCAGGGGCGGTGGCTCATCACCACGTCGGGCTGGAATTCGCGGATAATCTGGATGACCTTGAGGCGCAGCTCGAAGGTGGGCATGAGCGCGCCGTCGTGGTTGTCGAGGACGAGCGATTCGCCGCCCATGCAGGCGGCGGCCGCGGCGGCCTCGGCGCGGCGCATGCGCGCCAGGGGCGCGCCGCCCAGCTCGCGGTGGCCGGCGTCGCCGTTGGTCAATGAGACCCATTTGACCTGGTGGCCGTGTTGGGTGTAATGCAGCGCCAGCCCACCGGTGAGCCATTCGCAGTCGTCGGGATGGGCGCCAAAGGCGAGGAGTTTCAGGGGTTTGTCAGTCATGGGGGAGTCCTCGGTGGTCAGTTTTCGGTTTTCGGTTGTCAGTTTTCAGTTGTCGAAAGGCAGTCAGTGTGAAGAAAGAGGAGCAGATCGTGCTGGGTTTTTCCGAATCATCCTTCCCCGATCACGATGCACTCCTCCCTGGTTACGTTTTACTCATTCCGCAATATTTTCCTAGCCCTTGAGGCCCGAGAGCTGGATGCCTTCGACGAAGTAGCGCTGGGCGACGAAGAAGATGATCAGCATGGGCAGGGTAGAGAACATGGCGCCGGCCATCAGCAGGGTGAGCTGGGCGGTGCGCTGACCGCGCAGGAAGGCGAGGCCCACCGCCAGGGTCATCTTGTCGAGGTCGTTGAGGTAGATCAGCGGGCCGAAGAAGTCGGTCCAAACCCAGACGATGTTGAGCACGGCGACGGTGGTGAGGACGGGCTTGGAGAGCGGCAGCATGATCTTCCAGAAGATGGTGAACCAGTTGGCGCCGTCCATGATGGCGGCTTCGTCGTACTCGAAGGGGATGGTCATGAAGAACTGACGCAGGAGGAAGATGTTAAACGCGCCGCCGCCGAAGAAGGCCGGCACCACCAGCGGGTAGATGGTGTTGATCCACCCCAGGTATTTGAAGAGGATGAAAGTCGGCACCAGGATGACCTGATAGGGGAGCATGATGGTGCTGATCAGGACGATGAAAAGGAAATCGCGCCCTCTGGCGCGCAGGCGGGCGAAGCCGAAGGCCACCACCGCCGAGGAAAGCACTGTGCCGGTGGTGTGGATGATGGTGATCAGGATGCTGTTGAGGGTGAAGGTGAAGAAGGGCAGCTCGGTGAAGATGCGCACGTAGTTATCCCAGCGCACCGGGTTGGGGATCCATTTGGGCGGGAAAGCGTAGGCCTGCTCCATGGATTTGAGCGAGGTGGTGGCCATCCAGACCAGCGGGAAGAGGAAGGTGATGGCCACCAGGACGGCGACGATGTAGACGCTCCAGTGGGTGGCTTTGAGGCTGCCGGGCCGTCGGCGGCGCGGGGCAGAAGATTGGGACATGGCTTTGAGGCTCATCGGCGTCTCTCCGCTTCGTAATAAACCCAGTAGGGGGTGGATCGGAAGACCAGCAGGGTGATGGCCAGGGTGATGGCGAACAGCACCCAGGCCATGGAGCTGGCCAGGCCCATGCGCAGGTAGCGGAAGGCGTTGTTATATAAGTTGAGCACGTAAAAGGTGGTGGAGAAGTTGGGGCCGCCGCCCAGGATGTAGCCCTGGGTGAAGATCTGAAATTCGCCGATGACCCCGATGACCAACTGGAAGAGGATGGTGGGGGTGAGGAGGGGGATGGTGATCTTCCAGAAGGCTTGCCAGGAGTTGGCGCCGTCAATCTTGCCGGCTTCGTGCAGCTCCTGGGGGATGCCTTTGAGACCGGCGAGATAAATCAGCATGGCGCCGCCGACCCCCCACAGGTTCATAAAAATCAGCGCCGGTTTGGACCAGAATTCGCTCATCAGCCAGGGCTGAGGCGGCAGACCGACCAGGCGCATGAAAAAGTTCAGCACGCCAGCATCCTTGTCGAAAATCCAGATCCACAGGAGCATGTTGGCGATGGCTGGAATCAGCACGGGAAGATAAAAGATGGCGCGGAAGATGTTCACCCCGCGCAGCTTCTGGTTGAGCAGGAGGGCTGCGGCCAGCGAAGCGATCAAGCCCAGGGGCAGGTCGAGGGCGACCATGTAGAGCGTGTTGCCCATGCTCTTCCAGAACAGCGGGGTATTGTACAGCTCAACGTAATTTTTCAGGCCAATCCATTTGGCGGGGCTCATCACCGAGAAATTGTTCAGGCTGAGATACGCCGAGACGATCATCGGGCCGAAGGTGAAAATCAGGAACCCAAGCAGCCAGGGCAGGATGAACAGGTAAAAGGCGATGGCTTCACGCTGGGAAGGGCGGAGAATGCGCTGCCGTGAAACCATGCCGGGTGCAGGATTGGGCATACAGCCTCCAACGAACGAGGGGATAAAGGGAAAAATGCGGGGGAGGCCGGAAGGATGTTCTCCAGGCCTCCCCCATTTGATTTGCGATTAGATCACCGGCAAGGGTGGATTACTGCACCAACGGGGCGACGTAATCCTGGATCTCTTGCAGGGCGGGGGCGACCTCGGCGGTGCCGTCGAAGATCTGGGTGATCTTCTGGCCCATGAAGTCATCCACCTGCTGGTTGTTCTTGTAGGACGGCCAGGGGAAGCCGTAGTCGAACTGATCCTTCAGGTCGCCGGCGTGATCGGGCGGCGGGGAAGCGAACGAGTCGAAGGCGGCTCTGAGGATGGGCACGGCCCACTTCTTCTTGCCCATGAAGTTCTGACCCTCGGTGTTGAAGAACTTGATCAGCGCCCAGGCGTTGTCCTCGACCGGGGTGGTCTTGGTCATGGTCCAGCCGATGCCGTCGGCCATCACGCCGCGGGTCTTGCCCTTGGGCGGATTGGCGACATCCCAGACGAAGGAGGTGATGTTGCTCTGGTAGGGCAGCATCATGTAGGTGCCCTGGCGGGACATGGCGGCCTGACCGGCCTGGAAGGGGCTGCCGCCGAATTTGGCGGAGGCGGACGGTGAGGGGGCGACCTTGTACTTGTTGATCATGTCAGCCAGGAACTGGAAGGCTTCGACGACCTTGGGGTCGGTGAAATTGGGCTTGGTGTAGTTTTCCAGCCAGTACTGGGCTTCGTTCTGGAAGACCAGCGCCGACCAGCCGGATTCCTCGTCGAGCGCCATCTCGATGCCCCAGACAGCCACATTGGCGGGATCAAAATCGGCGTCGTTGGGGCCTTTGCCGTTGGCGTCTTTGGTGAACTTGGTGGCCACTTCCACCATCTTCATCCAGTCCCAGGTGTTGTCGGGATAGGGCTCGCCGGCCTTGTCGAACATGTCCTTGTTGTAGGCCAGCATCTGGATGGTGAGGCACATCGGGAAGGCCATCAGCTCGCCCTCAAACATGAATTTCTTGAAGGGCGATTCAACGAAATCGGCCATCTTCAGCCCGGAGGAATCCATCAAAGGCTTGAGGTCCTTGAAGACTTTCTGGGGGCCGAACTGCATGGTGTAGTTGGACATTTCGTTGACGTCGGGGGCCGTGCCAGCGGAGAGCATGGTGGGCAGCTTGGTCCAGTAGGTGGTCCAGTCGACGTATTCGATGTTGACCTTGATCCCGGTGCTTTCGACAAAGGGCGCAGACCAATCCTGGAAGAAGGTGAACTCTTCGGGAGAGGCCCAGACGCCCAGGCGTACGGATTTTTCTGCTGCGGCCGGGGGTTGACCGGGTTGCTCACCGGTCGCCTCGGTCGGCTTGGGCTGGCAGGCGGCCAGGGCAGCGCCGCCGGTCACCAGAGCAGCCATGCGCAAAAAATCGCGTCTTGACAACTTGCTTTGACTCATACCAAATTCCTCCTTAATAAAGTGTGTGAGAAAGGGATAGGGATGGAGGAGCGGTGCCTCAAGACGTCCTCCAATTGTTATTATAGTCCTAATTCAACACAATGCAATAGATTTGTAAAGGGAAACAGGCATAAATAAGCAAAGATGAGCAAATATGAGCAGTGAAAATCCCTTGACTCTCAAGTTGCTTGAGGTTGGATTAAGAAGAAAAACTTTGGATGAACCGGAAGAAGAGAATCCGCAGATGGCGCGGATGAACGCAACCAGCGAGAATACCTTTTGATAAACCTATACCTTAAGGCTCGGTGAAAGTCCAGGTAACTGTGAATTTATCCGGTTTTCCGTCGAACACAATGGAGTGATACACAATGATCTCTCCCGGCTTTTTGGTAACCATTGCTACATTCCACTTGCGTACTGACCCAACCTGGGGATTAAGAACATCGATATAGCCAAATGCTTGCAGGTTCACCTTCCGGCCTTCGATGAGCATCTCATGGGTGCTGCCTGACCAAAGCTCTTCGATCCTACCTTTGTTGGTGCCGTCGAAATAACTGGGTGAAATATTGACTCGGGTGCCAGCAGTGGTTCTGCAGGTAAGTTCAGTGCCATTCTCAGTACAAGAATAATTGTGAGGAAAACCGGCTACTTTTTCATCGGCGGTGGAAAAGAGAAAATCCCCCACCCGGTCCCCGGGGTTAATTGCCCCGTTCGTCGCCTGAGAATTCGCCGAGCAAGCATTTAGCAAGATTGCTAGCAACCCAACGATTGAAAAAAGCAAAAATTTTTTCAAGGGTTTTCTCTTTCTGAGCGATTCCGCTTCTTGCTGAGCAAACTGGGTTTCGTGGTCTGTATCAGGTGCGAATGGTTTTAACGGGCTGACCCTGGTTGCTCTCAATTCTTCAGCCTGGTCTCAATTCGTCAGCCTGAACAGTGTATGGAGAGTATATCCGAGATTCCGTGTCGAATAAATCCGATTTTTTTATCCAGGTAATATCCAATTCTGTAAAAATTCTTTTCCTCATGTTAACCATGCTGTCTGGAGTGGCGGCCATTACTCTCACCCCATGAAACTCCGCGGCATCTGCGGATTCCTCTTGGTCGGTCTCTTTCCTGTATAATTCAAGTATTCCCTGATTCATTTTCTTCCCCGGTGAGGCAAACATGACGATCGTGGTGATTGGCAGCTCGAATATTGACCTGATCATGAAGATGGATCACCTGCCCAGGCGGGGTGAGAGCGTCACCAACGCCGAGTTCATGCAGACGTTCGGCGGCAAGGGCGCCAACCAGGCGGTGGCGGCGGCGCGCGCGGGGGGCAAGGTGGTCTTCGTCAACTGCGTGGGCGATGACGCCTACGGTCAGCAGATCATCGCCAATATGCGCCGCGACGGGATCAACGCCGACGCGGTGTTCCGCGTGGAAGGGGCGTCCAGCGGGACAGCGCTGATCATGATCGGGCCGCAGGGCGAGAATTACCTGTCCATCGCGCCGGGCGCCAATTACCGCCTCATGCCGGAGCATCTGGAGGGGTTGCGCGGGTTGATCGCCGCGGCTGAGATGGTGGTGCTGCAGTGCGAGATCACCCCCGAAGCGCTGGACGCAGCCATCCACATTTCGGCGGAGGAAGGGCGCCGGGTGATGCTCAATCTGGCGCCGGCGCGGCCCATCCCGGCGGAGAGCCTGGCCAGGCTGCACATTCTGGCGGTCAACGAGACCGAGGCCGAGTTCCTGTGCGGCTTTGCGGTGCAATCACAGGCTGAGGTGGAACGGGCGGCGGACGCGCTGTTGGCGCGGGGTCCGCGGCTGGTGGTGATCACCCTTGGCGCGGGGGGCTGTTGGGTGGCGGGATCGCTGGAGGGCGCGGGCGGCGGGGTGCGCATGCACGTGCCGGCTTTCAAGGTGCAGGCGGTGGATACCACCGCGGCGGGGGATGTGTTCTGCGGGGCGCTGGCGGTGGCGCTGTGTGAGGGTAGATCGCTGCTGGAGAGCGTGCGCTTCGCCTCGGCGGCCTCGGCCATCTCGGTCACCCGCCTGGGCGCGCAGCCGTCCATCCCGACCCGGGTTGAAATCGAGGCGTTTTTACGCTGATCTTTTTTTCTGGAGGTATGGCATGTCAGTCAAATTATTGGCTCCCGTTTCGCTGCCCAACATCCCCTGGGAGGAACGCCCGGCGGATTGTTCCGACGTGGTCTGGCGCTCGCCGCGCAACCCGATCATCACCCGCCGCGATGCGGTGCGCGCCAACAGCATCTTCAACAGCGCGGTGGTGGCGCACCAGGGCAAGTTCGCGGGTGTGTTCCGCGTGGACGACACCCGCCGGGTGATGGACCTGCGCACGGCTTTCAGCGACGACGGCTACCGCTGGCGTATCGGCGTCGAGCCGATCCAGTTCGAGTGCGACGACCCCGAGATCAAGGCTTTTCAGTACCGCTACGACCCGCGCGTGGTGTGGATTGACGACCGCTATTACGTCACCTGGTGCAACGGCTATCACGGCCCGACCATCGGGGTGGGCTGGACGTTTGATTTTCAGACCTTCTACCAGACCGAGAACGCCTACCTGCCCTTCAACCGCAACGGGGTGCTGTTCCCGCGCAAAATCCAGGGCAAGTTCGCCATGCTCAACCGCCCGTCCGACAACGGGCACACCCCCTTCGGCGATATCTATTATTCGGAAAGCCCCGACCTGGTGCACTGGGGCTGCCACCGCTGGGTGATGGGCCCCGGCACCTGGTGCTACACCAAGGTGGGCGCCGGGCCGATCCCGGTGGAGACCTCGGAGGGCTGGCTGCTGATCTTCCACGGGGTGCTGACCTCGTGCAACGGCTATGTGTACAGCATGGGCGCGGCGCTGCTGGATCTGGATCAGCCGTGGAAGGTGATCCACCGCTGCGCGCCCTACCTGCTCTCGCCGCAAATGGCGTATGAGTGTGTGGGCGACGTGCCCAATGTGGTCTTCCCCTGCGCTGCGCTGGTGGACGGCGACACGCAGCGCATGGCCATCTACTACGGCGCGGCCGACACGGTGGTGGCGCTGGCCTACACCCATGTGGGCGAGCTGGTGGAGTTCGTCAAGGCCAATCACAGCTAGGGCAGGGAGGCAGCGTGCGCGAAATTGAATTCTCGATCATGATGCGCAATGCGCAGGGTCTGGAGCGGCTGCAAGCGCTGCTGGCTGAGTTTGAGCAGCAGTATGCCATCCATGTCAACCTGCAGACGATGGATTGGGAGAACGGGCGCAGCGAGCTGGTGGCGATTGGCCTGTACCATCACGGGCCGGACGTTTCGGAGATCGGCTCCACCTGGGTCAGCGACCTGGGGAGCATGAACGCGATGCTGCCGCTGACCCCGCGCCAGATCGAGGCGCTGGGCGGGGCGCAGGCATTCATCCCGGCGCTGTGGCGGGCGGGGGTGCTGTTCGACGACGAACACATCTACACCGTGCCGTGGATGGCTGAGCCCAACCTGCTGTTCTACCGCAGGGATATGCTGGCGCAGGCGGGGCTGACCGAGGCGGGCGCGTTTGACAGCCTGGAGAGCCTGGAACGCACGGTGCAGGCGCTGCAGGCCGGTGGGCATCCCAAGCCGATTGTGCTGCTGCAGCCCAGCTCGCATTACCTGCTGCTGCACAATGTTTCGGGGTTCATCTGGGCGGCGGGCGGCGACCTGATCAGCCCGGACGGCAAGCGGGTGCACTTCGACCGCCCGGAGGCGATTGAAGGGATGGTGACCTGTTTCAATCTGCTGCGCAGCCTGCCGGCGGGCGCGAGCGTGGAGGACGCGGACATCGAGCATTTTGCCGGGGGCCGCGCGGCGGTCACGCTGGCGGGATCGTGGATTTTCGGTCCCAACGCCAGCGAGCCGCCCAATCTGGCGGGGCGGCTGGGGCTGGCCGTGCCGCCGGTGCCGGTGTTCCTGGGGCTGTCAAACCTGATGATCTGGAATCACAGCCGCCGGCCAGACGAGGCGTTCGAGCTGGTGCGCTTTTTGACCAGCGCGGAGGTGCAGTTGCGCCACTGTCTGCCCGGATCGATGCTGCCCACGCGCGCGGCGTTGCTGGACAGCCCGGAAATCAATGGACACCCGGCTTTCAGCGTGATGGCCCGGGCGCTGCTGACCGGGCGGCATTTCAACTGCGTGCCGCTGTTCGGGCTGGTGGAGGAGCGACTCAGCCGCGAGCTGATGATCATCGCCGCAGAGGTGCTGGAGAAACCGCACATCGCGGTGGACCAGATCATCGCCGCGCACATCATCCCGCTGGCGCGCCGCCTGAACCTGACGCTGGGGCACTGAACAATTCGACCGGCTCGGAACGCTAACCGCTGATGAAGGTCAGGTGCTGGTTTGGGTTTGCAAGCGCGGTTTTGTGAAACACGCGGCGGTTTTGCTTGCGCATCGCCTCCAGGATGGGGGTTGGCTCGAAATTGGTGACCAGCAGGATGTAGCCGCCGGGAGAAAGCTGCCCGAGCAGCTCGTTCACCCGGCCCAGCGGCACCTCGCCGCGCTGCAGCAAGGCGGCGCCGTCGACGGTGAACTGCGCTTCGCCGTCAATCCAGTCCGGGTCGCTGGCTTCACGCTGGAATTCCGCGGGCGGGCTGGCGGCTGCTTCCGTGCCCAGCTCAGCCTGCCCGGCGGCTCTGCGCAGGGTGTTGACCAGTTGATTGACGTCCATGCCGCCCACCTGGGCGACCTGGGCCAGGGTGGCGATGCGCCCCACGCTGCGGCGCAGCACAGGGTTCTTCAGATTTTTAAAAGGCGGGGCGATGTTGACGATCTGGTCTTCCAACTGGGGATAGGCTTCCAGCACGTCGAGCAGTTTACTGTGACGGGTAATTTCCATTGGTCGTTCCTCTCCTGATCAAGCCTGCGGGGCTGTGTCGTAGGTCAGCAGACGGCGCTCGCCTTCCAGCGCGCGCACCTCGCTCAGGTCCTGGGTCACCTCGAGGGTGCCCAGATAGGCGCCCTGGCTGTCGCGCACGG
>CAZCBJ010000148.1:0-9826 GCA_964496705.1 uncultured Anaerolineaceae bacterium
CATCACCAGATACACCAGGGTCAACAGAGCCCAGATGGAGGCATACGGAAGCAGACATCGGCTGGCAGGGTCGGGAAATTGATGATCTAACCCGCCATCGCATCATCCGGCGTTTGATCGGCAAGGAGGTTGACGATTTGGTGGACACAAGCAGCCTTAACCTCCAACGCAACCACATCCGCAGCATGGAGGATATCCAGTTGCTGCCCTTTAATGTTGTCACCTTTAGCGAAGATTTCCATCGCCGCAACCGCCAGTTGAAGGATTTTCTCTATCAGAACCTTTACCGCCATTACCGGGTGATGCGCATGGCAGTCAAGGCTGAACGCATTATCAGCGGGTTATTCCATGCTTATCTCCAAGAACCTCAAATTCTACCCATGCATGTCCTGTCGCGAGTCGAGGAGAACGGCCTGGAAAGAACGATTTGCGATCACATCGCCGGGATGACCGACCGCTTTGCCACAGAGGAGCATCAGAAAATTTTCGATGCGGCCATCCTGCCTTGAGGTCAATTGGTCGAATCGGTTATAATTTTGAAACCCTCTGAACTGGAGAAACTTCATGAATCAGATCCATCACCTGACTGCTGAAGGGGCGGCAAAATACCGTGACGAACTTGCTCGATTAAAGGGGCCGGTTCGCGAGCAGCTTGCTCAACGCTTGCGTGCTGCAATTCAAATGGGCGATTTATCCGAAAATGCTGATTACACCTCCGCCAAAGAGGAGCAAGCCTTTATTGAGGGACGAATTCAAGAGCTGGAATATGTGCTCAAGAATTCGGTGATCATCGATGAAAGCATTCGCCGCAACATCGTGGAAATTGGCGCCCGGGTGACCGTTCAGGAAGGAGATTATCCTGCCGAAACGTATATGGTGGTCGGCCCCAAGGAAGCCGATCCCAGAAATGGTCGCATTTCGCATGAATCACCGATCGGCAAAGCCTTGATCGGTCACAAGGAAGGCGATGAAGTCTGTATGGATACTCCGGAAGGCAATCTGTGCCTGCGCATTCTCAAAATTGAGTAGATAGAGTAGGAAGAAAAACTAAAAAAAGACCCCATGCGGGGTCTTTTTTTGTTGATTAAGTTTATTTCTTGGGCCAGACGGCCAACTCAAGCGTCATGCGATCGAAGAAACTACCGCCGGGCAAAGCGCCGGATCCATAGCTCATATCGGTCACGCGCGCTTCCAATTGGAGTGTCGCGGTTTCCAGCAGAATGCGGCTGCCAACACCAATCTGAATGGGCTCGCCTTTGGAGGCCATTCGCTGGCGCATGGCTGGATCATTATAGGCATGCTCGCTCATCAAAACTTTCGTGACTGTCTGTATGTCATTCTTATCAAACAGCCAGACTTCGAAAGCAGTCACCTTCTTGGGATCACCCACACCAATGGTCTCGGAAATCCCAATGCCGCACTCGCCTAGAAATTCTCCGCCGGGCGAATCGATACTGAATGAATCGTCGTAAAGATCATCACCCAGATTATAAGTGGACATGAATTGGGAGATGGGCGCTTCCTGCCCTTCTTCGCCTTCAACCGTCACGGGCCGCGCTTCTTCAACTCTGGCGTCTTTGGCGCGTGAGGATGGCCTGCCCAGAGAGAGTTTTCCCTTCTTGAGGACGACAAAATAAACCAGCGCCGCACCGACCAACAGGGTCAGTCCGCAGAGCACCCCCAGCAAAACCATCAAGGAATTTGAGGAGCTCTTCTTGCTTCCAACCACCTCGGCGGTTGGGGTGACAGACAAGGTGGCGAGAAGCTCTTCCGGCGAAAGGGTTGCAGTCGGCTCACCAGCGGCGGGTTGCTCTTCAGCAGGCTTTTCCTCCTCAGGTTTGGCTTCTTCTTTGGGCTTTTCTTCTTCCACGGGCTGGGGCGCAGCGGCGCCCGGAATGACAACCACGCCGACCGCTGCTCCATACCTGGCCAGATCCGGCGCTGCTTTGGAGTCAACCTGCAGCTCAGCCAACGCTTTTTGGACATCCGCCTTTTGGGCTGCGCTGGCCTTATCCGGGAGGAGTTCCTTCCAACGGCGCTGAGCTGCAGCCGAATCCTGGTTTAGAGCGTAAGAGTCGGCCGCCATGCGCAGGTAATCCACTTTTGAATCATAGCGCAAATCCTTCGCGCCGGCATCCACCCACTTGACCGGCCAGATCCACCAGCCCAGGATGGGCAGACCGATGATCAGGCCAATCACAAAACCCAATGCTGCTGTTACGACGGGTTTGGCGAGCAGTTCACGTATTTTTTCCATGTCTCTGTTCTCCTACGGTGTTTCACCGTCCCTGACGAAATGATTCATCCTGAACTGGAATGATTCAACTATTATTGTAGAACAAATTTTAAAAAGATGCAATCATTCTAGGTTCGAAGAAAAGTGTTGCAAGGTTCATGCCGTCTCCTCAGATTTGAGGACCTCTTCTTGCAAGAAGGTTTCCTGACAGGCCGAGCATTGTACTTCGCGTTTATTGGAAATCACCAGCAGTCCGCCGCATTTGGGACAGGGCACATTCACCGGGCGTTTCCATGAGGTGAAATTGCAGTTGGGATAATTGGCGCAGGCATAGAAGATACGCTGTTTGCGGGTCTTGCGCTCCACCAGATCGCCGCCGTCCAGCGGACAGGTGACGCCAATTTTCTGCAGCAGAGCTTCGGTGTGGCGGCAATCCGGAAATCCGCTGCAACTGATGAACTTGCCATAACGGCCCCAGCGGATGACCAAATCTTTGCCGCAATCTGGACAGGCGCGACCGATCTTCTCTAATTCGGCTTTCTGGGTTGGCATTTCAGCCATGGCTGCCTGGAGGGTCGGCTCAAATTCTGTATAGAATTCGCGAATCAGCCTGACCCAGGGTCGCGCTCCATTGGCAATCTCATCCAGCCCTTCTTCCATGTTGGCCGTGAAATTCAGGTCGACAATATCAGGGAAATGCGCCACAACCAGGTCGTTCACTAAAATGCCGGTCTCGGTGGGACTCAGCCGCCTGGCTTCGCGCAACACGTACCCGCGGGCTTGAATGGTGGTCAAAATGGGCGCATAGGTCGACGGACGACCGATGCTATATTCTTCCAATACCTGCACCAATGAAGCTTCCGTAAAGCGCGGAGGTGGTTGGGTAAAATGCTGTTCGGGAATCAAGCGGATCAGATTTTGAACCTGCCCCTCTTCCAATCCCGGCGGGATGCGAATGTTCTCCTCTTCGGATTTCTTGTCTTCATCCCTTGCTTCTTCGTAAACCACCAAATAACCGGGGAATTTCAAAGTGGAGCCGGATGTGCGCAGGAGATAGACATGCTGCGCTCCATTTCCCTGGATGTCAACGGACACGGTATCATAAACTGCCGCCTCCATCTGGGAAGCGACAAAACGCTGCCAGATCAACTGGTACACCTTGAACAAGTCTGAGCTGAGATAAGGTTTGACCTTCTCAGGATGCCGCGCCACAGAAGTGGGACGCACGGCTTCATGCGCTTCCTGCGCACTGGCAGCCCGGGTTTTATATTGCGGGGGGGTCTCCGGAAGGTAATTCTGCCCGTAGGTATCCAAAATGAATGTGCGGGCTTCATTCAGGGCCAGCTCGGAGATGTTGGTCGAATCGGTGCGCATGTAGGTGATCAGACCGGTTGCGCCGCCTTCACCAACATCCTGCCCTTCATAAAGCTGTTGCGCCAGCGCCATCGTGCGGCGCGCCGTATAGCCAAGCTTGCGCGAGGCTTCCTGCTGCAGCGTGCTGGTGATGAAAGGTGCCTGAGGTCGGCGCCGTCGTTCACTTTTTTTAATGCGGGTGATGGTGTAAGCCGCGCCGTCCATATCTGCCAGATAACCATCCACCACGCTCTGGGTGGGCAGTTCTGGCTCCACTTCATCCACCCGCGAAAGGCGGGCGATATAGGTGCTCTTGAGTCCATCGGGTTTGAATTCAGCCTCGATCGACCAATATTCAACCGGCACGAATGCCTCAATCTCACGCTCGCGCTCGACGATCAAGCGCAGTGCCACCGATTGCACTCTTCCAGCCGACAGGCGGCTGCGCACCTTCTCCCACAAGATCGGGCTGATCCCATACCCAACCAACCGGTCAAGGATGCGGCGCGCTTGCTGCGCATCCACCAGATCCATATTGATCTCACGCGGATGTGAAAAGGCTTCATGGATGGCTGGCTCGGTGATTTCGTGAAACACCACTCGTTGAGCGGTGCGTGGCTGAATGGCCGCCGCTTCCATCAGGTGCCAGGCAATCGCCTCGCCTTCACGATCCGGGTCAGTCGCCAGGTACACTTCCTCAGCATGGCGAGCCAATTCTTTCAGCTCTTTGACCACCACCCTCTTTTCGTTGGGTACGCGGTATTTGGGCTTGAAATCATGATCCACATCCACCGAAAGCTCCGAGCGCAGCAAATCGCGCACGTGTCCCACCGAGGCGCGTACGGTGTATCCCCGGCCCAGGAAACGACCGACCGTCTTGGCTTTGGCAGGCGATTCTACAATCACCAATTTCCCGCTGCGCTTCTGCCGCTCGTTGAAATCCGGAACCGGCATGCCTTCATGCTCTGCGGTTTTTCCCATTCTATACATGCCTGTTCCGCATACGCTGCACGTTCCGCGGGTCACCGGCGTGCCGACCGCATTGAATTCAGGTTTCGGATCAAGGATTTCGCGTTTTGCTCTGCATTTTACACAATAAGCTTCCAAGTTTGATCTCCTGCTGAAAATGTATTATCCGTCGGGATCCGTCCAATATTCGGCGGAGCTTTCCCGGAGGACAACATAGTTCATTCCGCCTACCTGACTGACCATTCCCTTTAATTCCATCATGGTGAGTGTAGCTGAAACTTTTTCAATTGGCAAGCCCAGCCGCCGACTAATTTCATCTATATGCACAGGCTGGTCAGCGATTGCGCTCATCAGCCGATTTTCGAACTCGTCTGCGGGGAATATGATGCGCACCTGATGATATTCGCGCGTGTATTCAATATCGATGGCCTCCATCACATCCTCGACCGACAGCAGCGGCCTGGCGCCGTCCTGGATCAGGCGGTTGGTGCCTTTGCTTTGCGGCGCATAGATGCTGCCCGGCACTGCCAGAACGTCTCGACCCTGATTGGCGGCGAAAGAGGCAGTGATGAGCGCACCGCTTTTTTCCCCGGCTTCGACGATGATTGTCGCCAGCGCCAGCCCCGAGATGATCCGGTTACGAGCCGGGAAGTTCACCCCATCCGGCGGGGTGCCGGGGGGATAATCGCTGATCACGGCACCGTGTTCGATGATCTGCTCCGCCAGGTGTTGGTGCTCAGGAGGATAAATCACATCCACCCCGCTGCCCAGCACTGCGATGGTGCGCCCGCCGGATTTTACCACCGCATCGTGCGCAATCGCATCTACTCCCCGGGCCAACCCGCTGACTACCGTGATCTTGTGATGGCTCAAATAGGCAGCCAGTTCATCGGTGACCATGCGACCGTACGGGGTAACCCGGCGGGTGCCAACCACCGCCACCGCCAGGCTATCCTCGGGGATCAACGACCCGCGCACGTACAGGACAGGCGGCGGTTGATCCACCTCTTTGAGCAGCGCAGGATAATTTTCATCTTCCCAGGTGACCAACTGGATGGCGCTGGCGCAAAGCCGCTCCAGCATCTGTTCCAGATTCACCCCGCGCCGCATATGCACCAATTGGGTGATGATTTTCTGGGGTAAACCAGCCTCGGCCAGCGCGTTTGCCGGCGCTTCCCAGGCCGCCTGCAGGTCTCCAAAAGCGGCCAGCAGGGCTCTGAGGCGCACCGACCCAATCCCTTTTACCAGGTTGAAACCCAACCAATACTTCCTGGCGTTCATGCTGCCTGTCACTCCCAGGTCTGCGGGCGAATGCGCATCTGATTCTGGTCAGGATTAATTTCCAAGATGACCTCTTCAATGGCTGGAAAGAGGGTTTGGCCACCATTGGCATCAATCACCACATAGACATCTTTGGCGCCAGTTTCAATGATCTCACTTAATAACCCAAGCGTATTGCCCCCCTCGTCCACCACTTGCATACCGAGCAACTGGTGGTGATAATAATCGCCTTCTGGCAACGCCGGCGACGAATGCGCCGGGACAAAAACCAGTTGATTGCGAAGCTCGCCAACCTGCTCAGGCGTCTCGTATCCATCGAACTTCAGCAATAAAAATTTGTGCTGCCAGCGCCTTGCCCCAATCCGCACCGGCTGATGTTCCTCACCGAGAAAAACTGTCCGGCGGACGCGAAGCCGTTCAGGAAAATCGGTGAGCACCTCCATGGATATTTCCCCGTGAATGCCGTGCGGGCGGCGCAGGCGGCCGACCACCAAGAACACAGGCTCGCCTGCCTGAGGCGAGCCTGTGTTCTTGGTCATTTCAGTAGAGGAAGACTCACCAGTGGAGTTCATCGAGGTTCGATTACGTCCAAACTGGCCTGTTTGCCTTCGGCAGCGGCCGCCACGCGCAACAATACGCGCATGGAATTGGCGACACGGCCGTTTTTGCCGATCACCCTTCCCATGTCCTCTTTCGCGACGTGCAGCTCAATCCGCACCGCTCCACCACTGCGGTCCTGTTTGACCTGCACCTGATTGGGATCATCCACCAACGAACGGGCGATGAATTCTATTAATTCCTTCACGGTTTCTCCTTTCGCCTACGATTGGCACGGTTGAAGGACGGAAGCCGTCGAAGCTTTTATTGAATTGAAGCGTTGCGTTTTTCGTAATAGGCTTTGGATTCAGCCATGAGGCTCTCCAACGATTCGCCAGCCTTAAAGCGGGCAAACCGTTGGTCCAATCCTACACTTTTGAACAGCTTTTGAACGGATTCACTGGGTTGAGCACCCTTCATCATCCACTCAAAAATTCGATCTTCTTTCACATCGAAGGTGAATGGATTCGTGCGGGGATTATACAGTCCCACCACTTCCAAAAAGCGGCCATCGCGCGGGCTTTCTTTATCTGCGACCACTACCCGGTAGCTGCTCTGGTGACGTAAACCAACTCGGCGTAATCGAATACGAACCATTTACTTTACTCTCCTGTTGTTAATCTTTCAAAAAATGATCAGGCTGGCGGCTGGCTCATGGAATTTGAGAGATGCGCTGAAGGGGCGCGGTATTCCTTGAGCCGGGCTGCTTAGCCAAACAAGCGGGGCAAGTTGCGCCCACCCGTCTTCTGTAATGTTTTCATCAAGCGCTGCGATTCGCGGAATTGCTTCAGCAGGCGGTTGACATCCTGGACCTCCGTGCCAGAACCGCGGGCGATGCGCCGCCGCCGGCTGGCGTTCAACACATCGGGATTCCGACGTTCCTGAGGGGTCATTGAATTGATAATCGCTTCGGTCTTCTTCAGTTCCCTTTCCGCGTCTTCCGGTGATATTGACCGGGCTGCCTGCCCCAGGCCGCCGGGAAGCATCTCCAAGATCTGTTGAAGAGGGCCCATGCGGCGTACCTGGCGCAACTGGTTGGCAAAATCCTCCAGAGTGAACCTGCCAGACATCATCCGCTCGGCTTCGACCCGAGCCGTTTTGTCGTCGTAGGCAGCTTCCGCTTTCTCGATTAATCCAATTATATCGCCCATCCCGAGAATTCGCGAAGCCAATCGACCCGGATCATAGCTCTCCAGCGCGTCCAAGCCCTCACCCGTTGCCAGGAATTTGATCGGCACACCGGTGACACTGCGGATGGAGATGGCTGCGCCTCCCCGGGCATCGCCATCCATTTTCGTCAAGATCAAGCCGGTCAAGGATACCGAGTCACGAAAACCTTCTGCAACATGCAGCGCTTCCTGACCGATCATCGAATCGACTACCAGCAGCGTTTCCGCAGGATTGACCTTTTTCGCAATCGCACGCAGTTCATCCATCAGTTCCTGGTCCAATTGCGAGCGTCCGGCGGTGTCGATGATCATGGCGCTCACGCCGCCTTTTTGCGCACCATCGAAAGCGCGGGCAGCCAGCTCAGGCGGTTTCACACCCTCCTGGCTGAACACATCGACGCCAATCCGCTCGCCCAGGGTCTGCAATTGCTTAATGGCAGCCGGTCGGTAAGGGTCAGCCGCCACCAGTAAAACCCGTTCACCCTGGGAGCGCAGAATGCGCGCCAGCTTGGCTGCAGCCGTGGTCTTGCCGGAGCCTTGCAGACCGACCAGCATGATCACCCGCGGACGCGGACCGCTCAGGTTCAGGCGGGCTGGCTCTCCCAGCGTGGTGATCAGCTCCTCGTGGACGATCTTGATCACTTGTTGGGCAGGATTAAGCGCCTTGGATACTTCGGCACCGACCGCCCTGGCGCGCACGCGCGCAATAAAATCCTTGACCACACTGTAATTCACATCCGCCTCGAGCAGCGCCAGACGCACCTCGCGCATGGCCGAATCAACGTCTGCTTCGGTCAGACGACCGCGCCGACGAAGCTGCTGAAAAACCTGATTGAGGCGTTCGCTTAGATTTTCGAACAAAATTTCATCTCATACACACAACAATATAGCCACCCACCTTTGCGGTCGGCGGAAACTCGATTGTATAATGGTTCAAGCGAAAGGTCAAGATGACAGTTTATAATAAAGTAAAATATCGGGTGCATCTTTCTCGCCACTTGAGGGTTATGTATAATGATCTTAATCGTACGGAGGAATCATGTCAAAAGTAGCCATTGTCACCGACAGCACTGCTTATATCCCGCCCAATCTGTTGAAGAACTACAAAGTGGAAATTGCCCCCCTGCAGGTCATCTGGGGCGAGCAAGTTTTCCTGGATGGGATTGATATTCAACCGGATAGTTTTTATCAACGCCTCTCCACCGCCAAGGTGATGCCGAGCACATCCCAGGCTATTCCAGCCCAGATGATTGATATCTACAGGAACTTGCTGCAAGAAGAGTATGATATCCTCAGCATCCATATCTCCTCCAAGCTGTCCGGCACCATGGATTCAGCCATACAGGCCAAAAACGCTTTCCCAGGAGCCAGAATTGAGCTTTTCGATTCGCTCAGCACAGCCATGGCGATGGGTTTCATGGTCATGGCGGCTGCCCGCGCTGCTGCTGAAGGCGCAACTTTACAGGAATGTGCCGCAGTAGCTGAAAAAGCCCGCCAGAACTCAGGTGTGGTTTTCCTGGTGGACACGCTGGAGTTTTTGCGACGCGGTGGGCGAATTGGCGGAGCCTCGGCCTTCCTCGGCCAGGCTTTGAATATTAAGCCCATCTTGGAGCTTAGGGATGGGCGCATCGAAGCCGTCGAGAAAGTGCGCACACGCGGTAAAGCGCAAGCCCGCCTGATTGATTTGATCCACGAGCGCGTGAACCACCGCAGCCCCGTTCGGCTATCTGTGCTGCACGCCAACATTGAAGCCGAAGCCCAGGAATATATGGAACGGGTGCGCCAATCCTTCTCGGTCTCAGACGTAACCGAAACCATTTGCACCTCCATCAGCCCGGTGCTGGGAGTTCACACCGGCCCCGGCGCATTGGCTGTCGCTTACATGGCCGGAATGTAAATCCAACCCAACTGCACTCGAGCAGGCGCTGGTCTACCAGCGCCTGTTTTGTTCTGTGGTGTTGTTTGGTAAAATGGTTACGGATTTCTCATCGGAAAGGTGCAGCATGAAGAATTTTGAAGATGTCGGCGTTCAGGTTCCAGACATCCGCCTGCCAAAAACAGGCACGGATTTAACCAAATGGGCAGTGATCGCCTGTGACCAATTCACCTCCCAATCGGAATACTGGCAACAAGTGGAAGAAATCACCCGTAATGCGCCGTCCACCTACCACATGATCCTGCCTGAAGTATATCTGGGCACACCACGTGAGGAAATACATTC
>CAZCBJ010000149.1:0-9769 GCA_964496705.1 uncultured Anaerolineaceae bacterium
CGCGAACCGCCCGCGCGACCCGCCCGCGCGAGCGATACAATCGCAGCCATGAACAGCCGTACCCTTCTCGGAAATGTCTGCGCTGAGCGAATTGTTGAATGTGCCGGTTTGTTCGGCACGCCGCTCTACCTGTACGACGAGCAGATCATCCTGGATAAATGCCGCCAGGTGCTGTCGATGCCCAACGCCTTCGGGCTGGGGGTGCGCTACGCGATGAAAGCCAACTCCAACCGCGCTCTGCTGCAGCTCATCCACGCCCAGGGGATCGGCATAGACGCCAGCTCGCTGAACGAAGTGCGCCGCGCGCATCTGGCGGGCATCCCCCACAACGCGATGATGCTGACCACCCAGGAGGTTCCAGAGGGTGCCGACCGGGCGGACCTGGAGGCGGCGATGCTGGCTGGGCTCAAATACAACGCTTGTTCGCTGCGCCAGTTGGAGCTGATTGCGCCTTTCGCCGCCCGCCATGTGCTCGCCATTTCCATGCGCATCCACCCCGGAGCAGGTTCGGGCGAATCGGCTTCGCGCAACACCGGTGACAAATTTTCCTGCTTTGGCGTGCACCTCAGCGACCTGCCAGCCGCACTGCAACTGGTGGAACGGGCCGGCCTGGTGATTGACCAGGTGCACACCCACATCGGCTCGGGCGGCGACCCGCAGGCCTGGCAGGAGAACATCCAGCGCGAGCTGGGTTTTGTTGGAAAATATTTTCCTCATGTCCGAGTGGTCAGCTTCGGCGGCGGCTTTCGCGAGGCACGCATGCCGGACGAAACCCCCGCGGATATTCACGCCCTGGGCGAGCACGCCCGGCAGCAGGTGGAGGGATTTTATCAATCCACCGGGCGCAGGCTGGTAACCGAAGTGGAACCGGGAACCTACCTGGTGGCCAACGCCGGCTTCGCGGTGACGCGGATGATCGACCGCAAGCGCACCGGCGCGGAGGGCTTTGATTTTCTGGTGCTGGACGGCGGGATGGAGATCAACGCCCGCCCGCTGCTCTACGGCTCGCGGCATCCATTCTACGTCGTCTCAGCGGACGGTGAGCTGCTGTCGAGCGAAGCGCAGCCTGGGCCGCAGGCGCAGCCGATGGTGCCAGTGGGCCGCTGCTGCGAGAGCGGTGATGCGCAGAGCCTGGACGCATCCGGGCGCATCCAACCGCGCCGCATGGCTGAAGCCCGGGTGGGCGATTGGGTGGTCATCGGCGGCTGCGGAGCCTACTGCGCCAGCATGACCCCGTTCAATTACAACTCACACCTCCAAGCCCCTGAGGTTCTGCTGCGCGCCGACGGCTCGCTGCTGTTGATCCGCGTCCGGCAGAGCCTGGAGCAGATGGTCGCCAACGAAAATGGGCTGGGAGTGGCGGCAGGCTGAACGGATTGCTCAGGGGCTGGCGGGTTTCTGACGCAGCTCAAAATCGTCGAACTCGATGATCGTCTCTTTGTCTTTGATGAAATTCAATCCAAAGTACAACCCCACGTTTCCGCGCGTGTAGGTGGCGTCAGTAAATTGTCCAACCGGCACCCCGTTGATGTATAAATAAAAATTGGCGCCCTCTGCGACCACGGTCAACTGATTGACTTTTCCCTGCTCGATGAACTGGGATTTTGTCCAGCCAATCAGGTCCGTCCAGCCCACCTCATTGGCTATTTGCAGTGCAAATTCCTGGAAATCGTTGATGCGGAAGGTGTAATAGCGGCTGCCTTCGCGCCGGAAAAGAATCCCCCACACGGCATTGTTTTCAGAGCCGGGGTCACCCAGACGCCGGGCGCGCAGCGAATAATAGAAATCGGTGTAGGAATAGGCAGGGGAAAAAGCCACAAAGCCCTGGTTTGGCTGTCTCAACTGCAATCCCCAACGCAACACACCATCCGCTATCTGCATGTTCTCCAGCTTGACCTCATCATCCACATTCCACAAAATCCAGCCGGCATCGTTGTCGTCGAACGAATCCTGCAGAACAGGTTCCCAGGATTTTGCCTGTGTCAGCTTGGCATACAGCTTTTCAGTGTCCACACTGTTGGCGATGGGTGGGGTGGCCAGCCCGCTCTCAACCGTCGAAGCTGGCTGAGCCGTCTGCGCAGAATTTTGCCTGGCGCGGCTGGATTCGTTGGTAATGAGCAACACCAGGCCGATCGCCACGCATACTGTGCCGAAAATCCAGGTGGTCTTGCCACCCTGCACCGAAATTTTCTCGATCTTGATGATGTTGAAGCCGGCCAGGAAGAGGAAAACTCCCAGCGCGGTCAACAACAAGCCAACAAAACCCATTGCAGTGTGAACGGGGATGGATGGCATACGACTCTCCTTCTTGACCCGGGGCGTCACGACAGGGATGGCAACGCTTGACTAGATTATAGAATGGTTTGGAACGCAGCGCAACTGACAAATTTCAACACGCCCCAACCCAAACCCCAACACCCGATCTACTGGATGGCTGTGCAGCAAACCCACCCGCGAGGTTAAATTAAAATGCGCCCGGGGGTCAAAGCGGGCGCATATCAGGCATTAATTCCAGGCACTTATGATTTTTTCAGCGGCATCAGCCTGGCCTCGGAATACCAGCCGACGCCGGCCAGACCAAGCAGAAAACCGCCCACCGAAGCCCCATAGGATAAAAAGCAGACCACATAATTGGTGGGGGTGATCTTCAGCACCATCAACATCGGAGCCACCAGACCCAGCACGACCAGCACCGCACCTAACACAATCATCAGGATACCTTGCGATTCTTTCATCATCTCCTCCTGGAGGGGGAACTGCTCAGCTCCGCCTCCAAGCATAGTTTACAGGAATCGCCGCTTGGATGCACGAGTCGTCAGACGGGTTTTTCACCCCTCCTTAAGGATAGGTTGGATACCCTACTCAAGGATGATATCTCAGGAAAGACCCAAAAAGATCCTTCGCCCCCTGCGTGTTTCAGGGTTTCACCCCGCCAGTGAATCCCTGAGCGCAGCGAAGGGTCTCTCTATTCCGCAAGGGCAAAACCCTGTTGACCCAGCCCTCAGTCCAATATCCGCTCCCAGCAGCGCGCAGTGTAAAGCAACTCAAAACCGATCGCCAGGTAAAACGGCTGATCAGAGCCCACATAGGCGCAGGTCGCCCCCTCCAGCGCGCAGCGGCGCACACCCTCCAGCACAGCCGCCCGGCCCAGACCCTTGCGGCGATAATCCGGGTCGGTAGCCACCGGCTCGACGTAGGCGATGCGCTTCTCCGGCTCGTACCAGGCGCCGGCATAGGCGGCATAGTCGCCGCCGGGCGCCTCGACGACGATGTTCAAATCGGGGCGGAAATGAAGCCCCGACTGCATGATCTCGCGCCTTGTCAGGTCGCCGTCCGATTCGCCTGGATGGTCAAAGCCGCGCCACAGCACGCGGTCAATCTTGCGCAGGTCGTTCTCGTCGGCCAGGCTCTTGAACTGGAAACCAGGCGGCAGATCGAGCGGCGGAAACGGCGCGGGGATCACCAGACGGGACATGGGCCGCTCCTCACCCGGCAGCAGCCGGTAGCCGCGCGCCTGCACCAGCCCCTCCAGCTCAGCATCGAAATCGTTGACATACGCCCGGGTGAAACGCCGCCCATCTTCGCGCGTGCCAAAAATATTCCCCTCGGCGTATTCCAGCATGGTTGCCTTGAGCCAGGCGTAATCCGGGTGCACCTGAAAGAAGACCTCGCCCAGGCACCATTCGTAATGCACCACAGCCACGATCTCGTCCCCCACCTGCCACAGCCCGATGCGCCCCAGCCCGGACTTATCCAACATGGAATGGTGGTGCATGTACTCCCAGGCCGGCTGCAGCCAGTTGCCGCCGCGGTTGTCGGGCTGGTAGTGGCGGATCAGAAAATCGCCGACGCGTTGGAAGTCGGCGGGATAGTTATACGCATGAAAAGTGACAGACACCGCAGCCTCCTGATAAAAACCTCAAACCAACTCCCGCATCACTTTGAGCGCGCGCGGTGCGTCGGTGTTGAAATCCGCGCAGGCCGCCTCGATGCTCACCCGGCTGTGGTAGCCGGCGGCGCGCAGCGCGGCGAAGAAATTGCCAAAATGTTCTTTCATCTCCACCGGATAGCTGCGCGCCTGGGGGTCGGCGAAGTGGGCGTGGCGCAGGGTATCGCGCGCGGTGACGGCGATGCCTGGATGCTCGCCGTCCACCCAGATGTGGTAGTAATCCAGCAGCAGGCCGATGTTGGGGCGGTCAACCAGCTTTGCCAGCGCGAATCCCTCGGCGCCAGTGTTGAGAATGTTGCTCTCGGTGTGGTTGAGCGGCTCGATCGCCAGGCACAGCCCGTTCCGCGCCGCGATGGGATCGGCAGCGCGCAGCATCTCCAGCAACTGCAGCCAGGCGCGCTCCTTGGGGAATCCTTCTGGCACATTGCGCGCCCCGGCGCTGCCGAACACCACCGTTTGCACCCCTAGCCGCCCGGCGCGCCCCAGCGCCAGTTCAAGATAGGCGCACACCTGGTCGAAATCCACCAGCGGCCCGGTCAGGCGCAGCGTGCCGGGGAACATGATGTTGCACGCCTCGCAGGGAATGCCGCCGGTCTTGATCGCGCCGAGCAGGTCGTCAAAGCCACCCTCATCCAGGGCAGCAATCGCCGAGAGGGGCAGCTCGATGTAATCAAAACCAAAGCGCCGCGCGGCCGCGGGCTTGTCTTCGGCAACGTCGCTGAGCGAAAGACACACGCCGATTTTCATATTTGTCTCCAAAGATAAGGGGATGCAGGGATTTTAACACGAAAAACCAACCGCATTTTAAGCCGCGTGAACCGGTCACCAGATCTGACATGGCAGGGCGAAAATGATGTTTTCTAGGCGGCCTGCGCCTGCAGTCTGCGGCGCACCCAGAAGCCCTCGGCTGAGTAGATTGCCAGCGCAATCCAGATCAGGCTGAAGGCCACCACCCGCTCGGGGGTGAAAGCCTCGCCGAAGACCAGCACCCCGATCAGAAACTGTATGGTGGGGGCGATGTACTGGATGATGCCCAGCGTGCTGAGCGGCACCTTATGCGCCGCAGAGGAGAAGAGCAGCAGCGGCACCACCGTCACCAGCCCCGAGACGATCATCAGGATGGATGGGCCCGCCCCGGCGTGAACAAAGGCGCCCGTGCCGATGAATTCGACCGCCAGCAGGTAACCCAGCGCCGGCAGGAACAGCACCGCCGTCTCCACCGTCAGCCCGTGCAGCGAGCCGAGCGGGGCAATTTTCTTGATCATGCCGTACAGCCCGAAAGAGAAAGCCAGCGTCAGCGCGATCCACGGCAGGCTGCCGTGGCTGATGGTCAGATAGATCACCCCAATCGCGGCCAGCGCGATGGTCAGCCATTGCGCCAGGCGCAGCCGCTCGCGGAAGAAAACCACCCCCAGCAGCACGCTGACCAGCGGATTGATGAAATAACCCAGGCTGGTTTCCAGCACGTAGCCGGCATTGACCGCCCAGACGTAGACCAGCCAGTTGGCTGAGAGCAGCACCGCCGCCAGCAGGTAGATCAGCAGCGTGCGCGGCTTAAGCGAAGCCTTTAGCGCCGGCCACTCGCGGCGCAGCAAGAGCAGCAAGCCGATGACCACGAACGACCAGGCCACGCGGTGAGTCATGATCTGGAAAGCCGGCACACCGTACAGGGCTTTAAAGTAAAGCGGAAAGAAACCCCAGATGCCGTATGCAGCAAACGCAAATAAGACGCCTTTGTTCATCATTCCTCGCAGCCAGCGCCGGGCATGCGGCTGTCCGCCAGCTCCAGCAAATTCATAAGCTAGAATGATACCAAGTCTTTGACGCCAACGCAAGCGGCGGGCTTATTCCGCAAGCGAATCCAGAACATTTCGTGGCGACATTTCATCGTTTAATCCAGCGAGCATCTTCGTTCCCTTGATATCCGGCAGGATCAGCCGCCCGGCGTGCGTGTAGAAGTCGTTGCGCGCGCCCCGCGCGGGGAAATGGGCGTTCGCCCACTCGCTCTGCCAGCCCAGCCCGCAGGCGCGCTGCAGGCGGGTGTGGCCGTAGATAAACCAGGCGCCGTCCATGAAAGCCGCGCGGTGGGGCAGCAGCTCCGGCGCGCCGAAGTCATCCGCCAGCTTCTGCCCGGGGCTGTTCATCTCGGTGCCCACGTTGAGCGGCAACTCCAGGGCGCGAGCCAGTTGGATGACCTCGTCCAGTTTGCGCGCTTTTTCGGCGCGCACCTGCGGGTCGGCAAAATTCCAGTTGCGGTCGGGGATGATATTGAGCGCGGCCACGCCTTTGTGGATCAGCAGCTCGAGCAACTCCTGGATGGCCTGCTCGCCTGCCGAGGCGCCGTCCAGCCAGGCGGCGCAGGGCAGCGCGCCGCAGGCGGCGATCAGGCGGTTGACCTGCTCGACCACGGGGAAGGTCTGCGGCCCGGGCTGGACATAGCCCACCCCGCCGCGCTTCATCAGCCTGGCGCGCAGCAGGTGGTGATATCGGGCGGTGTCCTGCATGGCCGCCTGCACCTGCTCCAGCGGCAGGTTCAGCTTGATCGCCCAGTAGCCAGGGACATCTACCTCGCGATACATCCTGGCTGCCGCGTCGGCAATCGCCGCCAGCATGTGGCGCTCGGTGGCGTTTTTGGCCGGGGTCAACGGCAGCACGTCACGGTCGTAATCCACCTGCACCGGCTCGAGGAAAGCGTTCAGCCGATCGAGCATCTCGCGGTTGCGCCGTTCGGCGCGTTGGCGCATCTGCTGCAGAATGGGCGCCACCTCGGGCGGCGCCTGGCTGGCAGTGAAGCCAATGCCCATGTGATAATACACCCCCGGTTCGCCGGGCGAGTTGATCTCGCGGTCGGCGAATTCGGGGATGAAGACGCGCGTCTCAATCCCCGCGCTGCCGCGCACGCCCACCAGCTCACAACCGTCGAGGAACTCATCCACCCCATCCAGCACATCAAAATCGACGATGCCCAGCGCCAGGTAGCCTTTCTGGCGCGCCAGCCAGGCCAGCGCGCTGGGAGAATAGCCGTAGGCATTAAAGGAGAAAAAGGTGTGGCAGTGCAGGTTGACCACCTCGACCTCTTCGGGGCGCGGATAATAACCAAAGTCGGTCAGCGCTTTCAGCTCCTGCAGCGCTCCACGGCGCATGCCGGGGGCTTTGTGGTTGAGCTGCTTTTCCATGTACTCCATCGCTGCCCCTATTTCTGCGCGCCGAGCTGCTGGCGGCGGTAAAGCTCATCCGGGCGGGTGTGGATGCGCGCCACATCGCGCTCGGAGAGGAAATGCGGTCCGCCAGCCGCGTAACTGCCCAGCAGCACGCGCGCGGTTTTGACCGCCATGGCGGTGACATCCCGCACCTGCCGGGCGCTTTGCGCCAGCGCGATCAAGCCGTGGTTCTGCATGATCACCACCCGCGGGCGCTCGCCGTGGCGCTCGAGGTATTCGCCCAGCAGCCGTTTGACCGAGCGCGCCAGCGGGATGCCGGGATCGGTGTATGGCACCAGCAGCGGCGCCACCCCGCAGACCACGATCTCATCCGGGAACAGCCGCCCGGCGAAGGCGTCCGGGAAGGCCTGCGAACAGGCCAGCATATTGACCGGGGTGGGGTGGGTATGGCCGACGAAATTGACCCCGTCCAGGTCGAGCAGCAGCGCGTGCAGCAGCGTTTCCACCGAGGGTTGGGCGCGCGCCTCCGGGTCAGTGCGCGCGGCGGAGAGGGCCTGTTTGACCCCGGCATCGCTGACCTCCGCCCCATCCAGCAGGGGCAGCACGCGCTCAAAACTGACGCGCACAAATCCGGCTGCGCCGATATCCTCCAACTGCGCGCCGCTGGCCTTGACCCAGAAGCTGCCCGCGTCGGCGCGCGCCGAAGTGTTGCCCTCGCCCAGGATGGCCAGGTCCAGCGCCGGCTGTCCCAGCCACCGTGAAAGCGCAATCAATTGATCCAGGGGGGTAGAATTGTCTTGGTTCATGGCTTGCTCCGCATCATCCTTCCGCCAGCAATAAATAGGGTTCTTCGACCAACTGCTTGAGATACTGGAAGAAGCGCGCCGCCGGGGCGCCGTCCACCAGGCGGTGGTCAAAAGCCAGGCTGAGGGTCATCATCTGGCGCACCACCACCCCCTCGCCGCGGGCCACCGGCTTGGGCAGGATGCGCCCCACGCCCAGGATGGCCGCCTCGGGCAGGTTGATGACCGGGGTGAAGGCTTCAATGTCAAACATGCCCAGGTTGGTGATGGTGAACGTGCCGCCGCTCAGGTCGTCGGGCAGGATGCGGTTGTTGCGCGCCTTCTCGACCAACACGCGGAACTCGCTGCCGAACTGGCGCAGGCTCTTGCGGTCCACGTCGCGCACCACCGGCACCAGCAGCCCGCGCTCGGTGTCCACCGCCAGGCCGATATTGACGCGCGAGAGCACCTCGACCGCGTCAACCGCCAGGCGGGCATTCATATAGGGGAAGCGGCGCAGCGCCGCAGCGCACATCCTGGCCAGCAGGTCGTTGTAGCTTGGCGCAAAACCCCATTCCTTCTCCACCCGCGCCTTGAGCCGCTCGCGCGCCGCAACCAGCTCGCTTGCATCCACTTCCATCATCATCGTCACCCGCGCGGTGGCGCGCGCGCTGGCGCTCATCCGCTCGGCGATCACCGCGCGCGCCCCGGCCAGCGGAAGGCGCACCAGGATTTCATCGCTGGATAACGGCGCAGCGCGCTCCTGCAATGCGCGAGCCACATCCTCCCTGACGATTCGCCCGCCCGGACCGCTGCCCGCCAGGCCGTGCCAGTCCACGCCCGCCGCCTCAGCCACCCTGCGCGCCAGCGGGGTGACCTTCGGCTGCTGCGCCAGGAAGTCAACCACATCGCGCTCGATCACGCGCACGCCGCCACCGCCGCTGGGCGGCACCTGGCTCAGGTCCACCCCTTCGGCTGCAGCCAGCCTGCGAGCGCGCGGCGAAGCGAAGGTCTTGCCGGCGGGCGCTGCGGCTTCAGGCTGAACAGGTGCTTCGACGGCCTGTGGAACAGCGGGCGATTCGATCACCTGCGGCTCTGCCTCCACGCCATGCGCCTGCACAAAGCGCTCATCCTGCGCGCCGACCAGCGCCACCACGGTCAGCACCGGCACCACCGCGCCGTTGGGATAGGGACCGATGTGCAGCCAGCCCTTGGCGGGCGATTCGATGGGGAAGACCGCCTTGTCAGTCTCCACCTCCAGCAGGTCCTGGCCGGCCTTCACCGCCGCGCCGTCCGCAACCAGCCAGTTGACGATGGTCACCTCTTCGACCGTTTGACCCAGCTTTGGGATGAACAATTCGGCAGCCATCAGCTCACCACCTTTCGCACCGCCGCCATGACGCGCTCCAGATTGGGAATGGCCATGTCTTCCAGCACCTCGGCGCGCGGCACGGGCACGTTGAGCGCCGCCACGCGCACCATCGGCGCGTCCAGATAATCGAAAGCCAGCTCGTTGACTTGCGCCATGACCTCATTGACGAAGCCGGTGTTCTCATACGCCTCGGAAAGGCACACCAGCCGTCCGGTTTTCTTGACCGATTCAACCACCGTGTCAATATCCAGGGGTTTCAGCGTGCGCAGGTCGATCACCTCCACCTCGATGCCCTCGGCAGCCAGCCTCTCGGCAGCCTCCAGCGCGCGGTAAACCATGCGCGAATAGGTCACCAGGCTGACATGCCTGCCGGGGCGTTTGATATCCGCCACGCCCAGCGGGATGATGTACTCCTCCTCGGGGACGGGGCCTTTTTCCTTGTACAGCATCTTATGCTCGATGAACATGACCGGGTTGTCGTCGCGGATGGCGGCTTTGAGCAGAC
>CAZCBJ010000150.1:0-9706 GCA_964496705.1 uncultured Anaerolineaceae bacterium
GCTGCATGCCGCCCAGGCAGCCGCGGGTGATGCCCAGCGCGGAATAGTAACCCAGGTAGCGGAACGTGGAGACCCCGCCGCGGATGAACTCGTGCGAGCGCAGCACGGCTAGATAATCCTCCCACACCTCGCTCACATCCAGATACAGGTCGGCGCGAAAGCCCTCCATATCCTCCCAGTTTTCGGGATACAAAAGCGGGGCGAAGTGCGCGGGAAGAACGCTGCCGTCGGGGGCGCTGCGCCGGATCGCCGGCAGCGCAGCGTAGAATTGCGCATCCTCGACGATGGCGTGCGCGGCGCGGTGGTCCTTGTGCATCGAGCCCTTCCAGTGGGTGAGGATGACGCCCGGCTTCTTCTGGCGGATCAGGTCGGCAACGATGAACTTGACCTCCTCGTTAACCGGCAGCAGCCCATCCGGATAGGTCAGCCAATGTGCCTCAGCGCCCATCAACCGCGCCGACTCGGCCACCTCGCGCTTGCGCTGTTCAGCGTACTCGGCGGTGGACAGGCGCGGATGCCCTGCCTCGCCCAGCGTCAGGTGCAGGATGGTGGCCGGCAGCCCGGCGCGGGTGTGCTTCAACACCGCCGCAGCAGCCATGTTTTCGGCGTCGCCGGCATGCGCACCAATGACGAAAATTCCGCCTTTGGATGGTTCCTCGGTCATCTTGTCCTCCATGTCAACTTTGATTCAGCGCCTTGCGCAGGATGACAAACTGGCGCACCGGCTGAAATCCAACCGTCGCGTACAGGCGGGCGGCGTCGCGCCCGGTCCACAGAAACCAGGCGCAGTGAAATCCCCTGGTCAGCATTTCAGCCAGGCAGTGCGCAAGCAGCACGCGCCCGATGCCCTTGCCGCGCAGCCCGGGGTCCACACCAAACGGCCCAAAGCGCTCGCGCCGCTGCTGGCAGTAGCCGACGATGCGCCCGCGGTGGGTGGCAACCAGAAAACAGATTTGATCTGAGCCGCTCCCGAACAGCTCCAGCAGGTAATCCTGGGCGTGGCGCACCCAATCCCAGCCGAAATGGCGGGCGATAAAGCCCATCAGCTCAGGCAGGTCCGCCGAGGTCACCGCGCGGACAGCATAACCCTCGCCCGCCAGGGCAGCTTCACGGGCGCGCACCTCAGGCGAAATCTGAAAGCCGGTCGTCTCGACGCGCATCGAGATGGCTTCGTAGAGCGTCTGCCAGCCGGCGGCATGCAGGAAAGCCACAGCCGGCGCGTATGCAAGGCTGTCCACCCCGGGGATGAAATAATTGGGCGTGTAAGGTGAAATCAACACCTCGCTCTTGCCCAGCCCCTCCAGCCGCGCCAGCGCCCGCTCGAACAGCGCGCGGCCGATGCCCCGGCGGCGCCAATCCGGGTGCACCCCGAAGGCGGTGATCCAGGCTTTCTCCGGCTGCAGGCCGTCCAGAAACTGGGGCACCTGGCGGGAGAGCGACAGCACAAAACCGACCAGCCGCCCATCAGCTTCCGCCACCGACAGACCTTCAGGTTGAAAATTCAAATCGAGCAACACCTTGCTGCGAAAAACCGCCGGGCTGAGCGGATCGTGGGTCATCGCAGCGTTCCACAGCTCAATCAAAGCCGGCTCATCCTCGCCGCGGTAGGCGCGGATGGCGAACTGCGCAGGTGTCATATCAGCCTCCAAGAAGAACAGACAGGGGAGATGACCAACAGCATGAGTATAACAAAACCCGGCTGATTCTGGCGAAATTTTGCCGAAATATTCGAGTGGAGCACCCGGACTGGTATAATTCCGGGATGGAAGCTGGCGAACATCCGACGCAACAGCCAAATCTGGGGGAATTTCAATTCCTGCGCTGTGATCATCTGCCGGTGGTCGAGGCGCATGCCCGGCTGGGTCAAGCGGTGCGCGCCCAGGCGCAGCGCAGCCTGCACGCCAGGCTCGAAGGGGTGGAGGTCAGCGCGTTTGCCGCGCGCATCCGCTGGGTGCGCCACTGGAGTGAGGTGATCGCCGGGCGCGCCAGCTCCACGCGGCTGCGCCCATCCATCCGCCAATCGCTGCGCGCCTTTCTCGACTGCCTGCAGGCGTGGAGCGCGGCTGCCCGCTTGCGCCAGGCTCTGCCAGCAGCCTTGAAGGGCCAGGTGATTGACGATCAAACGGTCAGCGATTTCGAGTTGGGACTGCTGCTGCAGGACGAATATTCCGGCTGCCAGACGGCTGCTTACCGCGGCGGAGACGGCGCGGTGTACCTGTGGCACACCGAGGAGGAGTTCAGCGCGGAACGCTTCGACGCGCTGCGCCTGTTCTCCTTTCAGGTGCCGGGAGAGGGCGGGCGGCTGGTGGTCACTTCATTTATCTACCCTGACCTGCTGCCCGGCTCCGCCTTCAACTGGCGCAGCGACGGGCTGGTGCAGGCGGTGGACACGCTGCCCATATCCCCCAATCGCCAGCCCGGCACGCTGCTGGCCAACACAGCCGCCTGGGTGGGGTTGTGGACCGAAGCCAACCTGCCCCGCGAGGAAATGCTGGCCGGGCTGGCGCCGTTTGTCGATTCCTACGCGCTCAACACAGCCTGGGCGCAGGACGGCCGGGCGCACGCCAGCCGGGTGGCCTTCGCTGGCGGGGAGGTGGACGCTCTCCAACTATCGGAATCGCCCGGCAGCTACCTGTACCAGTGCAATTACCTGCCCGATTTTTCCAGCCGATTGTATTCACGCCAAAGCATAACCGATCATCGTCGGCAAATTTTGCTCGCCCGCCAGGAGCGCGCGCGGCGCGCCATCCCGGCGCTGCCCGCCGATGCGGACCCGCGCCCGGCGATCCTCGGTCTGCTGGGATCCAGCGCCGAAGCCTGGGATTACGTCAACCCCACCGTCAAGGCCGCGCTGCTCTGCTGCGTGGATCCCCGCGGCGGAGTGGAGGTCTGGCTGCGTCCCGGCCCGTCCGCCGAGGGGCAGTGGATCAGCGGTTGACCAGCCACACCCCGGCCAGGATAACCGCCCCGCCCGCCAACACCACCGGCAGCAGCGGTTCGCCCAGCACCAGCGCGGCGGTCACCACCGTCACCAGCGGTTCGAGGTAAAGGAACACCCCCGCGCGCGCCGCCGGGACGGCTTGCAGTCCGTCGTACCAGAATATGTAGGCCAGCCCGGAACAAATCACCCCCAGAAAAGCCACGCTCAGCCAGCCTGCCGCGCTCAGACTGCTCACCCCGGTCAGGCTGACCCCGCCCAGAGCCGCCTGCGCCGAGGTGAATAACCAGCCAAAGGTCATGACGAAGAACATCATTTGCGCCGCCGGTTGGCGTTTCAAGCCGGGGCGAGAAAGCACAGAAAAAATCGCCCAGTTCGGCGCGCTGAGCAGGATCAAGACATCCCCCGGCGCGCCAAAGCCCGCGGCGAACAGGCGACCGGGCTGCCCGCGGCTGACCACCAACAGCACGCCGCCCATCGCCAGCAGGATGCCCGCCGCCCGCAGCCAGGTGAGCTGCTCTTTGAGGAACAGCCAGCCCAGCAGGGCGATGAAGACCGGGATGGAAGCGATGATCCAGCCGGTGGTGCCGGCTTGTGCGGTGACCAGGCCGTTGGACTGCAGCCACTGGTGCAGGGTGATGCCGATGAACCCCAGCAGGGCGAAGTAGCCCAGCTCGCGCGCGCTCAGGCGCAGCGGCTGGCGGCGCGCCAGCGCGACCGCCCCCAGCAGCGCCACGCCCAGCGCAAAGCGCAGCCAGACCAGCGCGACCGGCGCCAGCTCGCGCAGCGCCACCTTGGTGGCGACGAACGAAGCGCCCCAGGCGGCTACGGCAAGAATCAATTTGAGATATACCCCGGCGGTCGGCTGCTCATGCTGCGCATCCATAAGATTTCTATGATAACATAGGCGCATGCGCCCCGCCCAATCCCTTCCGGAAGACTACCAGCCGACCGGCACACTGGACGCGCGCCGCCTCATAAACGCCCTGCTGCTCACCCTGGGGGCGTTGATCCTGCTGACCCCGGCTTATGGGCTGTTCAACCGGGCTGCCGTCTGGCTCAGCGGCGGGGGATATTCCGGCGGTCTGGAAGGCTTGACCATCTCCGGCGTGTGGCAGGTGATACAGTTGGTGCTGGTCATCCTGCTCATCAATGCGGTGATGCTCGTTCTGCACGAAGGCGCTCACGGCATATTTTTATGGGCCTTCACCCGCGCGCGCCCGGTTTTTGCGCTGAAAGCCTACTACGCTTACGCGGCTGCGCCGGGCTGGTATTTTCCGCGCCGCCATTACCTGATCGTCAGCGTTGCCCCGCTGGTGCTGCTCAGCCTGGCCGGGCTGGCGCTCATGCCGTTCTTTCCTCTCGCCTGGCTTCCTGCGCTGGTGGGGTTCTTGACCCTCAATGCCGCCGGTTCCATCGGCGACCTGGCGGTGTTCTTCTGGCTGCTCTTTCAACCCCCCGGCGCTTATGCCTATGACACGGGGGATGCGGTGACCTTTTTCACAAAAGGTCGGAATGGGTAATGCGCAACGCGTCACGTTTCCCCCTGTGACCCATGAGCAGTACCTCGCCACCCATTCCTACTTGAAATATGCCTCGATCTGCGCCGCAAAATTGGGCACATCCAGCGGCTTGGTGATATAACCGTCGCAGCCCGAGTCCATTGCGCGCTTGCGATCTCCCGGCAGGGTGTGGGCGGTCAGCGCCACCACGCGGATGTGATTGGTTTCAGGATCGGATTTCAACTGGCTGGCCAGCGACCAACCGTCAATTTCGGGGATGGTCAGATCCAGCAGCACCATGTCTGGCTTTTCGCGCCGAATGATTTCCAGCCCGCTGGAGCCGTTGACCGCCTTGAAAACGGTGTAACCGGCGCTGTCCAGCAGGAAGCGCACCAGTTCCAGGTTATCTGGATCATCTTCAATGATAAGAATGGAAGATTGAGCCATAGACACCGCCACCATCGTTGAACCTTCTTTCCAATATACTCAAAAACAGAACCGGCGTCAAACCTTTTCACCTGACAAACTTGCAAGTTTGATGCCAGTTCCCGATTTGCAATCCGGCATCATTCGTGGTAAAAGAGACCATCTACCAATAAGCATCTGGAGGAAAATTTGACCACCGCTTACACTCAAACCGCCTGGAGTTTGGCAGACCTGTTCCCATCCGCCGACAGTCCCGAGCTGCTGGCTGCGTTCACCCGCCTGGAAGAAAAGACCCGCGCCTTCGAAGCGCTGCGCCCCGCACTCAGCGAAGAGATCAGCAGCGAGGATTTTCTGGACATCTTGCGCGCGCTGGAAGACATACAGCGCGACGGTCACCGGCTGCACGGCTTCGCCAGCCTGCACTTCGCCGGGGACACTCAAAATCAAGCCGCCCAGACGCTGATGGCCAAAATGCAGCAGTTTTTCGCCGAGTTATCCAATCGCACGCTGTTCTTCAGCCTGTGGTGGAAAGCCCTTCCTGACGAAGCTGCCGGGCGACTGATGGACGGCAGCGGCGACTACCGCTACTGGCTGGAGGAAATGCGCCATTTCAAGCCGCACACGCTGAGCGAAGCCGAGGAGAAGATCATCAACATCAAGGACGTGACCGGCGCCAGTGCGCTGGGCATGCTCTACGACACCCTCACCAATCGCTACGCCTTCAAGCTGGAGGTGGACGGCGAGAGCAAAGAGCTGACCCGCGGCGAGCTGATGGTGCACGTCCGCCAGCCCGACCCGGACCTGCGCGCCCGCGCTTACCAGGAGTTATATCGCGTGTACGGCTACGACGCGCCCATCCTGGGGCAGATCTACCAGAACCTGGTGCGCGACTGGCGCAACGAGAACCTGGGGCTGCGCGGCTTCTCCGCGCCCATGTCGGTGCGCAACCTGGTCAACGACATCCCCGACAGCGTGGTGGACACACTGCTGGGGGTGGCCGAAGCCAACACCGGCATCTTCCAGCGCTATTTCCAACTCAAGGCGCGCTGGATCGGCATGCCGCGCCTGCGCCGCTACGACATCTACGCCCCGCTGGCCCGCTCGGAGAAACAGTATTCCTTCGCCGAGGCCGCCGGGATGGTCTTCGACTCGTTCCGCGAGTTTGACCCGCGCCTGGCTGAGATGGCCGAGCGCGTTTTCGCCGAACAGCACCTCGACAGCCAGGTGCGCAAGGGCAAACAATCGGGCGCATTCTGCGCCACCATCCTGCCCGAGATGACCCCCTGGGTGCTGCTCAACTACCAGGGGCACGCCAACGATGTGGCCACCATGGCCCACGAGCTGGGGCATGCCATTCACTCCATGCTGGCCGCGCAGCACAGCCTGTTCACCGCGCATGCCTGCCTGCCGCTGGCCGAGACCGCCTCGACCTTCGGCGAGATGATGCTGGTCGACCGCCTGCTGGCTGCAGAAAGCGACGAAGCCGTGCGCCGCGATATGCTCTTCCGCCAGGTGGACGACGCCTACGCCACCATCCAGCGCCAATCCTTCTTCGCGTTGTTTGAGCGCCAGGCGCACGAAATGGTGGTCAACGACGCCTCGGTGGATGAATTGGCCGAAGCCTACCTGGGCAACCTGCGCCGCCAGTTCGGCGAGGCGGTGGAGGTGGCGGATGAATTCCGCTGGGAGTGGGTTTCCATCCCGCACATTTACCAGGTGCCGTTCTACGTTTACGCCTACGCCTTCGGACAATTGCTGGTGCTGTCGCTGTACCAGCAATACAAGCAGGAGGGCGATAGTTTCAAGCCGCGCTACCTGAAGATTCTCTCCACCGGCGGATCGCAGGCGCCCGCCCAGATTCTGACCGAAGCCGGCATCGACATCGCCCAGGCCTCCTTCTGGCAGGGCGGGTTTGACGTGATTGACCAATTGGTTGCGCAGCTGGAAGCCATGCCGGTTCACTAAAGGCTCAATGCAAAAAAATCCCCCGCTTTGACGCGGGGGATTTTTGTTGAATTTCAGGGGCAGACCGCCGACTGGGTGACCAGCGTGATCAGCCCGGGGCTGACCAGCGACAGGTTCGGGTCCGCTGTGCCGCCGTTGGCATCGTTGCCGGTCAGGAACACACCCTTCAGCAACAGGCTGATCGGATTGATGATGGGCTGAACCCTCAAGCCATGTGTGCCGTTGCCGCTCCCGCTGACGCAGGTGAGCGCAGCGCTCTTGCCCACACCAAACATGAGCAGCGTGGCGCCATATTGATTCTCTGGAATGCCGTTGTTGTTAAAGGTTGTGTTGCTGGCGCTGAAGCTGCCGTTGGTGGCCACGTACATGCCATAAGACTGATTGCCGTTGAAACTGTTGCGGCCAAGTGTGCTGAGCAGCCTCACATCCCCGCTGCCCAGGCAGCCGCTGCCGGTCAACTGGCAGTTGTCGATGAATAGCCCGTAGAGGTTATTGGCATTGGCCAGAACGTGGTTCAGCGTCACCGCGCCTTTGGAAGCGATGCGCAGGCCGTATCCCGTATTGCGCTCAAATTGCCCGCGAGCAATCGTGACGGTTTTTCCCGCCACCACCGTGCTGATCGACGCCCCATAGCCGCTGTTATCGCTGGCCACCACACTGTTCACATTAACACTTCCATTGGTGATAACCGCCAAACCATTAGATGTGTTGCGCGAGAAGGAGCTGCCGCTGAGGGTCACATCGCCGCTGCCATAAGAGTTGTCCAGGTTGGCGCCCGAACCGGTGTTTTGATCAGCGCGTGTGCCTTGCACCGTGATGGTGCCCCCGGTGAACACCGACAAGCCGGATCCGCCGGTGTTATTGGTAAAAAGGTTGGAGCCGAGTGTATTAATGATGCTGACATTGCCGCTGCCCGTGCACGCTGAAGCCACCAGGAGGCAATTATCCAGCACGGCGCCGGCGCCGGCGACATTATGCGAAACGCTGACATGGTTGAGCGTGATTGCCCCCTTGGAAAAAATCCTCAATCCAATGTTGTTGCGGTTGCTGATCAGGTGGGTCACGGTGACGGGTTGGGTGCCAGCCGCAGCAGCAGCACTGTTTTCCAGATTGACACCCTGGGATGAATTATTAGAAACATTGGCCCGGTCAACTTTTAGTGGGCCGCGCGAGAGTAACGACAGACCGATGGCATTATTCGTGGACAGGACATTGGTCACGCTGATTCCGGCGCTGACCGCGCTCGCCATGTTGTTGGCGTAGATGCCAAAAGTTCCCGTGTTCTGGGCAGTGACGTTGTTGATCCGGATCGCGCCGCCGCTGCTGACAATCAGACCGTAACCGACATTCCAACTGATGGTTGAAGGGCGCCCCGTTGCGGTGATACTCACCGGAGCCGATGACGTGCATACCCCTCCCAACACCCTGCAATTATCGATCCTCACACCGTTCACAGAGTTGCCGACGGCTGTGATATTGCTCAACGTGACCGCTCCCTTACTGCGGATAAACACCCCATCTGCGGAGGACTTGTTCGCGTTGGCTACGGTATTGATGACCGTCACCGGCTTGGGCGTGGCAGCGTCGCTGTTAACCAGAGTTAGCCCGCTTCCGGTGCTATTTTCCGAAGCGGTCACCTGGTTGACCAGGATGCTGCCGGTCACCGTGGCTCCAACCCCAATCCCGTTGCGGCTGATATTGGCCTGGCTCAGGCTGAGATTGCTCGCACTTCCAACGCCCTGTAAGTTGACACCCAAAAAACCATTGTTCACCGCGGAAAAATTTGAGAGGATCATGTTCCCGCCGGTTTGCAGGCTAATTCCTATCTCATTCCCATTGAACTGGCTCGGATGGGCGCTGCCCAGGATGGTGATCCCGCCAACCCCGGTACAACCATCCGCCGATAAAAAGCAATTGCCCGCATCCAACCCTGCGCCCAAATTATTACTGGCGCTGACCGAGTTAATCGTGATCGGGCCTTTGGACGCGATGGAAATTCCACTCCCAAAGTTCGCATCAAAAACACTGTTGCTGATGATTGTGCTGCGTCCAGGGACATAGGTGTTGTCCAAATTCAATCCATTGCCATTGGCTGTGGCCACGCTGCGGTCCACGGTGAAGTTACCGCCTGTCGCAACGACCACCCCGGTGGATGAGTTCCAATGAGAACGGATGTTCTTAATCGTCACCGGAAGACCGCCCTGTCTGTTATCAATCACCATCCCATATTCATTTCGGGTGGCTTCCACTCCGTTGAGCAAAACCGCCCCCTTGCTCTTAATCACAATCCCCTGATCATTTTCTGCCAGCAGGCTGTTTCCAAGCGTGTTCAAAACTGTCACGTTACCGCTCCCGGCGCATGCGCCGCCCACCAGCAGACAGTTATCCACATACACGCCCTCATACGTGTTTCGC
The DNA here is from genome assembly GCA_964496705.1 of uncultured Anaerolineaceae bacterium. Taxonomy (GTDB): domain Bacteria; phylum Chloroflexota; class Anaerolineae; order Anaerolineales; family Anaerolineaceae; genus CAZCBJ01. The sequence continues at coordinate 9,247 of CAZCBJ010000150.1, forward strand.
TGAGCGGTGATGCTGTTGAGCGTGACCGACCCCTTGGTCAAGATGGCCAATCCGCTTTGTGAGTTCTGAAAGAAACTGCTGTTGCTGACATTCACTGCCTGCGGAGTGGAGGAAAGCGATGAATCCATGGTCACCCCAGAACCAGCGTTGTTGGCCGCCTGGATATCCTTAAGTGTAACCGCTCCTTTGGTGACAATCTCCAGTCCATTGGTATTGTTGTTTTGGAAGGTCGAGGAGCCAACCGCGATGGACGCAGGCGTCGTAACATTCAGCAAGACTCCCTGAAATTGATTCTGGCGCGCAGCCACATTGGATAGGGTCACCACACCGCGACCATCCTGCAAATCGAGCCCCCGCAATGTGTTCTGGCTGAAGGTTGAATTGCTGATGGTCACGCTGCCGGCAGTGTTCATCTGGATACCCATGCCATCATTGAGTTCTGCCCGTGTGTTCTGAATAA
>CAZCBJ010000151.1:0-9691 GCA_964496705.1 uncultured Anaerolineaceae bacterium
CGACGATGCTGGGATCTGTCAGCCGGGCGAAATCCACCTGTGGAAGAAACACCAACGGATCCGCCTGCGAAGGGATGACCGCGATGTTCAACTGGCTGTCAACCTCCAACTGGAAGGGCTGCCCGCAGTGCGCGCACTGCGTGTCGATCCTTGCCGGCATATCCTGCCTGCGCAGTAGCCCTTGCACGAAGGGCGCCGCAACCGCGTCCTCCGCTCAGGCTGCGTAGAGTTTTTCACCGCTTCGAAAGGTCAGCGCGTGGGGTGTCTCTTCAACGGTCACCGGGTAGGCCCAGACCACCTCGCCGCGCGGATTGCGGAAGAGAAAGGTCATGTGTTTTTCCAGGTCGGCAAGGATGGACCCCACATTCTCCAGCGGCAGTTCGAGTGCGCCGGCAATCAGCTCCGGCGCCAGCGGGCAGGCGCGGACCGCCAATTCACTCACCACAAAGTGATGCACCCGATGATGGTCAGCGCTCATCCACACGCGTCGCGCCTGCCTGGTGTGGGCGGCGGACTGACTGACCTGGTGTTTCCACACAAAACCGGGTATTGGCAGCAGAACGCTTCCCAATTCCAACAAAGGATTGGCTGTCAAGGCGACCTCCGAGCAGATGGATTACAATTTGCAGGCTCTTGCTGATTCATGTTGCAAAGGGAACAAATGAATTATATCCAGAATTTGCGCGAGAAGGTTGGGGACAAGCCGCTGATTATGGTGGGAGCCTGCGTGCTGGTGTAGGATGAGCAGGAGCGCCTGCTGCTGCTCAGGCGCACCGACAACGGCTGTTGGGGGCTGGCGGGCGTGGCGATGGAGCCGGCTTCGATCAGCCCGCCGGTGAGGCCGGTGATTGCCTGTCTGGGCTGACCAGCTCGGCGCGGTCGCGGCCGTTTTCTTTGGCGCGGTACAGCGCTTCGTCGGCGCGCAGGATGCCCTGGTCGAAGCTCTCGCCGGGGAGCAGCTCGGTCGCGCCGATGCTCAGCGTGATGTGACCCACCGGGCGGAAATCGTGTTTGGACACCACCGCGCGAATTTTTTCCGCCAATTGCAGCGCCTGGCCGCCGTTGATCCCCGGGCAGAGGATCACAAATTCCTCCCCGCCCCAGCGCGCCAGGCTGTCGGTGTCGCGGATGTTGGTTTGCAGCAGGGTGACCAGGTTCACCAGCACCTGGTCGCCGACCAGGTGGCCGTAGGAATCGTTGACCTCTTTGAAATGGTCAATGTCGATCAAAATCAAGGACAGGGGGTGATGGTAGCGGGTGGAGCGGCTGATCTCGTAGGTCGACAGCTCGTCCAGCTTGTGGCGGTTGTAGGCGCCGGTCAGCCGGTCGGTGGTGGCCAGCAGGGCCAGCTCGGCCATGGCGCGATGCAGTTGGCGGTTGGCGTCCTGCGCCTGGTCGCGCGCCAGGCCGGCCTCCTGCAAGAGCAGCGCCTTGAGCAGCGCCAGCGATAACTGCGCGGCGGCCTGCTCGCCCAGCGCCACCTCCTCGGGGGTGAACGTGTGAGGCTGGTTGAAGGAGATCAGCACCGCGCCCATCTTGCGCCCACCGGCGATCAGCGGCAGCCCCAGCATGGAACGGGCGGGGAACAGTCCGGCAATCCGCGGGCTGATATAGGGTGAGTTAAAAACATCCTCCACCACCAGCGCATGCCCGGCCTTCAAGACCGATTCGGTCATGGTGATCTCGCCCGGCTGGGCGCTCATCTGCGGATACACTTCCTGCAGCTCACCCGATGCCGCAATGGGCTGGGGGCGCTGCTGTACGCGGTCCCACAGCGTGATGTAGCAGCCTTCAGCTTTGAGCAGCTCGCCCATGCGGTTGGCCAGCGCGAGCAGCATGCCGGTCATGTCAGCTGCTTCCAGCGCGGTGGTGGTGATCTCGTTGAGCAGGCTCAACGAGCGTTGGCGCTCATGCAGCGCCTCTTCAGCCTGTCTGCGCTTGGTGATATCGCGGATGATGCCGAAGCTGGCGGTGTAATTGCCCTGGGTGTCAAATTGCGGGGCGGTGGTGATCTCCAGGACGCGCCGCTCGCCGTCCGGGCGAGTAAATTCGATCTGCTGGGCGTTGGCTGCCGGGTGAACCTGCTCTGACCGACCAGCGCGCAGCGCCTGAATTTGCTCATCGCTGGCGAATTCACCCAGGCTGCGCCCCTCCAGCCCTCCCGGCGGCGCACCCAGGATGCGCTCGGCGGCGGGGTTGGCAAAGGTGAAGCGCCCCGCGGAGTCAACGATGGTGATGCCTTCGGCCTGGTTCTCGGCCAGCAGCCGGTAGCGCTCCTCGCTTTCGCGCAGGGCCGCCTCGGTCTGCCGGCGGTCGCTGATGTCGTGGGCGCTGAGCAGCGCGCCGCGCAGCCGCCCGTGCCCATCGCGCAGCGGCTCCAGCGTCAAGTGCAGCCAGCGAGGCGGCGGTCCGGGGAGCCTGAATTCCGTGCGCCGCCCCTCCAGCGGCTCGCTCAGGATGAAGTCCTTGAGCTGCTGGCAGCCTTCCAGTGGGAATTCCAGCGCCTTGCCGAGGATATCCGGGCTGAGATCAAAGAAACGGCGCATGGCCAGGTTGATGTCCAGCACGCGCCCCTCGCGGTCGAGCAGCAGGATGCCTTCGCGCAGGTTGTCCATCATCAGGTTGTGCGCGATGGTGGGCTGCTCCAGAAAGCGGTAGCGCATAACTGCCCAAAACAACAGCGCCGCCGACCAGGTGATGCCCACGCCGGTCAATTCGATCCCCGAGGTGGACTGCGGGCTGACCGCGTACAGCACATTGAACACCATCGGCAGCAGCGCGGCGGCCAGCAGGATGCGGCTTTGCATGGAGAACAAGAGTGGGAATTGCTGCATGGCGCGGATCAGGATGATGATGCCCACCGCGAGGATGGCATAATTGTAGACCATTTCCACCCAGAACCAGAGTCCATGCTGGTAGACGATGGTCACCCCGCCGAAGAAGGTCTGAATCAGGCGGATGTCTGGCCAGAGCAGACGGTGCCAGTCATTGGTGGCTGCCATGCCGGTCGAGACGACCGGCATGACGAACAGCAGAGCCTTCTTCCAGGCGTTCCAATGCTCACCCCGCTGGGCAAAGCGCAGCGCCAGCAGCAGAAACAGCACCGGCGTCCCCTGGCTGCCGGGATAAGCCGCGACGCCGAACGCCTGTTTGACCGGAAGGCTGGTAAAGGCTGCCTCGAGCACCGATAAGAACATCCACCAGGTCACGCCGGTCATCAGCCAGCCCAGCTCCAATCGGCCCGGCCCGCTGCGGTGGCGGAAGGCGTAGACCGCCAGCCACGCCGCGGTCAGCGCCGAAACCAGCAGCACCAGCACGTACAGGTTGAATTGCAGCATCATATCCTTCTGATATAAATTGTATACTGAAATAGCGGATTTGAGGTGCAGTCCGCAGTTTTATTATGCCTGCATGAGATCTCCTGCGGTTTCCGAACCAATCGTGTCAACTTAAGGGAAATGGGTCTCGAAAAAAGATATCGTCAAGCAATTTTCCGCCTCCAAAGCCGCCTGCGAATTCAATTCACAGGCTAAACCCCCCTTCAAAGCCGCTTGAAGTGGGTTTGGTCTAGATTAGCCTGGGAATTCATTCCCAGGCGGAAAAAGCAGAATCGCCCATGTAGCGGCGGGTCTGGGTGAGTGATAAATGCAGTTCGGTGGGGCTGGCCTCGCGCTCGCGGCGGAGTTCGGCGGGATCGCGGCCAAGGATGAAGGCATCTTCCCAGGCCAGCCAATCGGCCTCGCGGCTCTGGACGCGCTCGTAGACGCGCAGCACCATCTCACCCATCAGCCAGATACCGCTTTCATCGAGGCCGTTGGTCATGTGGCGCAGCTCCGCCCCCACCGCGGCCAGGTAGCACCAGGCGAAATCCAGTTCGCGGCCCAGCAGCGCCTGCCCCACCAGGCTGATCGAACGCTCCAACTGGCTGTAGGTGGGTGGGTGGCTGGCCCAGGCCGCCGCGGAGCGGGCGAAGATCAGCGGGGTGTCCAGCGCCCGGACGGATTGGATATCGCGCAGAAAATCGGCACGGTGTTCGCTGAGCAGCGCGTAGGCCACCCGGTCGGGGAAGCACAGGTGGACGGGCTGTTCGGGATGTGCCAGCGAGGCGGCGCGGCGGAACAGCGCGCCGAACTGCGGCCCCACCCCGGCCTCTGGCGGCGGGCGAAGCACCTCGAAGAAAGGATTGACCGTAAACCAATCCGCCAGCTCCGGCTGCCGGGCGCAGGTGAGGTGCGAGAGGCTGACCACCGCGCGCGCAAACAGCCCGCGACAGGCGGGAAAAGCGCGCTGGAAGTGCGCGATCACCACCCCGTCTGGATCGTGAAAGGGCAGCGCGGCGATGGCTCGCAGGTCAGGCACGTTTCAACAGGTACAGCGTGCGCTTGCTGCCCGGCACGGGGACTTTCTTCTCCACGCTGAAACAGGTCTGCATGGCCGCCTCAAAGCCGGCCTCGTGATACCGGGTGAAGATGTCCTTGCGCGTGGCCAGCAGGCGCTGCACCTGGCTGTCGGCTTTGGGGATAAACTCGACCACCGCCCACCCGCCCAGGCTGGCGAAGTATTCCGCCACCCGCTCCAGCGGCACGTTGTTGGAGATGGCCAGGTGGTGCACCAGCGCCAGCGCCAGCACCATCCCCGCCGGGCCGCGCGCGGTGAGCGAGTCGCGCTCCTGGTTGGCCCAGCCGATGGCCGGGCTGGGGTTGGTCAGGTCCACCACCAGCGGCAGCAGGCGCTTTTCGCCGTTGGCCTTCACCGCCAGGTAGTCTTTCTCCACCGCCGCCGGGTCAATGTCGCTGGCGATGGTGAAGATGCCGCGCCGCGAAGCCTCGCGGCTGAACAGGCCGGTGTTGCCGCCCAGGTCCCAAACCGAGGACGGCTTGACCTCGTCAATGAACGCGCCGACGATCTCGCCCTTCTTGCGCAGCGCTTCGTCGGTGTAGTTGGTGGCGGAATAATAGTCGCCCCATTCCGTGCCGGCTGGCTGCCAGACCAGCTTGTTCAGCGCGCGTTCCAGCCCGCCCAGGATGCCCAACAGTTGGGCTTTGGGCAGCTTCACCGCCGCGGCTGGCGCGGCGTTCTCAGCGGCGTAGCGCGCCTGCATCCCGGCGTGCATGTGGATGTACACGCCCAACCCGCCCAGGTCGAGGCGCGTCTTGCCCGGCAGCAGGCGGCTGGCCAGGTCGAGCGGCACGCCGTCAATGTGCGCGCGCAGCAACTGGGTCAGGCGAATGTCCACGTGCGCCGCCAGCGCCAGCGGGGCCAGAAAGTGCTGGCAGAACTGGCGATAGGCCACCCACGGCTCGCCCTCGCGGTACAGGTCGAAGGACAGCGTGTCGATCAGCAGCGGCTTGCCGTCGTGGAACTGGATGTTGTAGGCGCTGGCGTCCTTGAGGATCATGCCGTGCTCCAGCGCCAGGCGGGCGATGTTCAGCGTCAGCAGCGCAGCGTCCTTGAGCTGCGAAAAACACCACTCATAGGGATAGGAGATGAAATCCAGTGCCGCAGGCTGGATGACCTTGTAAGCCAGCGCGGGGTCGGCGGCATCCACCGCCGTTTCCTGATGGGCCACCAGCCAGCCGCGCTCCACCAGCTTATGGTACAGCCCGGAGTTGATCAACTGGTCGTATTCGGCGCGGTAGGCCTGGTTGACCTGGCGGTAGAGCGCGCCGCCGCGCCGGAAGATGAAACCGCTCGGGTCGCGGAAGGACGCGCCCGCCGCGCCGCTATTCGGCATGCTTCTCTTCCTCCGCCTGCACCTCGGCGGCCGGCTGTTCTTCAGCGGGGGCTTCGGCTGGCGGCTGGGGGGGCTTCTTGCCGGTGACGAAGGCTTTGAGCCTGCCCCAATAGGTTTTGATGATGAACAGCAATCCGCCCAGCAAGCCCGCCGCCAGCAGTTGCGCCAGCAGACTGCCGGAACCGGGGTCCAGGTACAGATGAGGTTTAAGCAAGATGAATTCCATAGTCACTCCAGATAGAAAAGATTATTGTTCGCAATCGGCGTTCAGGTACTCAATCTGCGGCTGGCTGCCCGGCGGGCTCACCACCGCCACCCGCTCCTCCAGCAAATCAGCAGGCTCGCCAAAATAACTGCGCAGCACCACGCGCAGCGAATTGACCGGCGTGATGGTCGCGGTTAAGTCCTGGTTTCCCCGCGGCAGGTAGTAGGCGCTGAGGATCTTGTTGTGAGTCACCCCCTCGCCGATGCCGTGATCGGCCTGCAGAAGGATGACCGGCGGGACACTCGATTTTTTAAGGATCACATCGATCGCTCGCAGGATTCTACCACTAACATAAGTCACCGCGGGGATGTATCCGTCGTAATCTTCATTGATCGGCCAGGGAAAACTGCCGTCGGCGCGCAGGACAAAGGGTTGGTGGGTGGCGTAGATATGGGCGTAGAAAAATTTTCTGCCGGGCAGGCTGGGAAATTTTTCCAGGGCCTGAAAAGCGTACATATGCTGCCCGTACCAGGCATAAGAGCGGGAGAAGAACTTGATGCCGTCCGGATCGGCCAGCGCATACAGCCAGGCGGGCAGTTTTTCCCAGATGGGGGCCTCGGTGTGCTGCTCGTAGGCTTCAACCAGTGCGCGGAAGAAGGTGGTGTTCAGGTACAGGTGCTCAAAGTCGCGCGTTTCCAGCGCGGTGTCCCAGGCGCTGGCATCATAGTACTCAAAGTAATAATCAGCCGTCTGGATATCGTTGACCGGGGCAAATCCGCGCAGCGCGGCAAATTTATAACCGTGTTCCGCCAGCAATTGGCGCGCGCGGTTGTTGTAGATTGCCTCCTCCAACTCGGCAGGTTTGTCATTCAGCAAGACATTTTCTTCATCGAAACCCAGGTCTGTGAGATAGCTCATGTTCAACGAAGAGGCGATGGAGGCGTAGGTGCTGGGATAATTCGAGAAGGCGCATTCAGCGACATAAAAACCGCGCTTGCGCAGACCGGCGATGAAGGCCGAATTGTCGTAGCCCTCCTCAGATAACAGCGCGTCTGAGCGGGCGTAACCGTCCAGGATGATGTAGTAGATATCTGGCGCGGATGTGTCTGCCGGGCGGACCGAGGCAGACGGAGCAGGCGCATGGCGGCGGGCAGCGGCGGTTTGGATCTCGAAGGGCAGGATGCGGATCAGTGTAAACAGGATCAGGCCGGCGCTGAGCAGGTTGGCCCAGGCAGTGAGTTGGCGAAGGTCCCGGCGGGTGCGCAGGATGATCACCGCGCCGGCCACGAAAGCCGCTCCAGCCAGAGCCAGCAGGCGCAGATAGCCGATCGGCAGCCCCGGCGCCAGCCCATCTTCGCTCAGGCTGCAACCGCTGCCGTAGAGCACCGAGAGTATCAGGAACCAGCCGGCCAGCGCCCCGGCTTTATCGAACTGGCGGGCGACTGCCAGCGCCAGCCCCAGCACCACCAGCGAGTAAATGAAACTTACCAGCAGAGAAAAAGCAACAGCCGCCGGGGTGGTCTCTCCCAGGTTGGCTGCCCACAGATGAAATACCGGATAAATCCCCCAAAAAAAGGCATGCAGTGGAAACAGGCAGATTTTCCTTAACCAACCGGATATTCTGCTCATACAAAGCAGTGATTATACTCCCGAAACAGCCTTGCAACTGGACAGCGAATCAAGCATGATGAAATTATCGTCCAGTGAACAACGAGCTGGTGGCTGATAGCATCCTGCTGGATGACCTGGGCTGGAAACCGCGCCTGGCGCTGGCGATGACCGATATGAACCTAACCTGCAGTTCGCTAGCCCAGGAAAATCCCCCGGCGCAATTCGTTGAGATCAATACCATCCTGGTGGAAGCCAGCCAGGAGTATCGCACCTTCACCCTGGATTTCCAGGCAGCCATCGACGCCAAAGATGTTGAGGCGATCAAGGCGGCGGTGACGCACATGATGAACGGTAACGCCTACCTGCAGCGCGCGTTGGATATAATCAAAGCGGTCAACGAAGCCGAAACGCCCTGAGCTAACCTTCCAGCAGAGCTTCCTTGGCCTTCTTGGTCTGTTTGCCGCGCTCCTCGGTGTCGAGAATCTTCTTGCGGATGCGGAAGTTGAGCGGGGTGATCTCCAGCAGCTCATCTTCAGCCAGGTACTCGATCGCTTCGTCCAGGCTGAGGTCGCGCGGCGGGGTCAGGCGGATCTCGATGTCTTTGTTGGATTGGCGCATGTTGGTCAGGTGCTTCTTCTTGCACACGTTGATGGTCACATCTCCCTCGCGCAGCGTCTCGCCGATGACCATGCCCTCATACACCTCAACGCCCGGACCAATGAAGAGCGAGCCGCGCTCCTCGGCGTTTTTTAGCCCGTAGGTGCTGCTCGTCCCGGTCTCCCAGGCGATCAGCGAATTGGTGACACGCGCGTTGATCAGCCCGGCAAAGGGCTTGTAACCGTGGAAAAGGGTGTTGAGGATGCCGGTGCCGCGCGTGGCGGTGAGGAAGTAATGGCGGAAGCCCAGCAGCCCGCGGGTGGGCACCAGGTAGGTGAGGTGTACTGTGTTGTCGGGATTGTCGTGCATGGCCAGCATGCTGCCGCGCCGCCCGCCGAGCATCTCCACCACCACGCCGACGGCCTCGGAGGGCACATCGATGTGCACTTCCTCGAACGGCTCCAGCACCGCGCCGTTCTCATCCTTCTGGTAGATGACCTCGGGGCGCGAGACCTGAAATTCGTAGCCCTCGCGGCGCATGGTTTCGATTAAGATGGCCAGGTGCAGCTCGCCGCGACCGGAGACAATGAACGTGTCGGCGCTGTCAGTCTCAGTCACGCGCAGGGCCACGTTCTGGCGCAGCTCCTGGAACAGGCGCTCGCGCAGGCGGCGCGAGGTGCTCCACTTGCCCTCCCGCCCGCTGAAGGGCGAGGTGTTGACCCCGAAGGTCATCTGCACGGTGGGCGCTTCCACCTGGATGGGCGGCAGCGCGACCGGGTTGAGAGGATCGGCCAGTGTTTCGCCAATGTACACGTTTTCCAGCCCGGCGATGGAGACGATCTCGCCGGCTTCGACAGATGACACCTCCACCCGATCCAGGCCCTCATACACATACACATAACGCGCCCGCTCGGGGTACACCTGCCCGTCCACCGCAATGCGCGCCAGCGCCTGGTTGGCGGTCAGCCTGCCGGCGAAGATGCGCCCGATGGCGGTATTGCCGCGGTAGTCGTCGTAGCCCAGGTTGGCCACCAGCATCTGCAGCGGCGCATCGAGGTCCACCAGTGGGGCGGGGATGTAATCGAGGATTGCCTTGAACAGCGGGGCCAGCGAAGGCTCCAGACCGTGCGAGGTGCCGGCGTGGCCGGTGATGGCGTTGGCGTAAATGATGGGAAAATCGGCCTGCTGGTCGTTGGCGCCCAGCTCAATGAACAGGTCAAAGGTGCCGTCCAGGGTGCGGTCCGGTTCTGCGTCTTTGCGATCCATTTTGTTGATCACCACCACCGCCGGATGACCCATCTCGAGCGCCTTTTTGAGCACGAAACGCGTCTGCGGCATGGGCCCCTCGGCGGCGTCCACCAGCAGCAGCACGCCGTCCACCATGTTCATGATGCGCTCCACCTCGCCGCCGAAGTCGGCATGCCCGGGGGTGTCGACGATGTTGATCTTGACCATCTCGCCGGTGGCGTAGTGGGGGATGGTGATGGAGGTGTTCTTGGCCAGGATGGTGATGCCGCGCTCGCGTTCCAGGTCGTTGGAATCCA
>CAZCBJ010000152.1:0-3851 GCA_964496705.1 uncultured Anaerolineaceae bacterium
GCCACCTTCACGCCGACCGCCACCGCCACCCCGACGGTCACGTTCACACCCACCCCCACGCGCACGCCCTTTGAGATTCGCCAGCGCCTCTACCTGCCGCTGGTGCCCTGAATTATTATTGATAAAAATTTTTAAGGTGCAATCGCTCAGCGGGGGATGACCCCGGATCACGCTTTGGCTTCGGTCTCGTCGCGGGCGGAAGTAGGCTGGTGGGCGGACTGCGACTCGCGCCCCGGCCAGGCCGCCACAAAGGAACCCAGGATGAGCAGGAAACCGCCAATCCACATCCACATCACCAGCGGGTTGTGATACAGCTTGAAAGTCACCCCCGCGCTGGAAATCGCCTGCCAGTCCACCAGGATCACATACAGGTCGCTTTCCAGGTTGCTGCGCAGGCCGGGAATGGTCATCGGCTGCTGCGCGTCATAATAATAATCGCGGCGCGGGAATAGCTGTCCCAGGTTCTGCCCGCCGCGCTGCACATCCATCACCGCGCGGGCCACGTTGCGCCCGTCGGGCGTGTCGAACACGGCCAGGTCTTTAAAGGTCACCGTGTATCCATCCAGGCTCAAGCTGCCGCCCACCGGCAGCGTGCCCTGCGTTTCGCTCTGGAACATCTCGATACCGATGATGCCAACAGCCATCAACACCACCGACAGGTGGATGATGTAACCGCCGTAGCGCCGGCGGTTGCGCGCTGCCAGATTCCACGCTGCCAGCGGCAGGTTTTCGCCCAGCCGCTTGCCCCGCGCGACGGCCGCGCGCCCGTATTCGTACAGTGTCACCGAGCCGGTCAGCGCGCAGACCCAGAAAGCCAGCAGCGCCAAAGGCGCCCGCACACCCAGCAGCAGCGTCAGCAGCAGCAGCGCCAACGAAACGGCGAACGGCTTCCAGATGGCGCGCCCGTAGGATTTCAACGAGGCATACCCCCACGCCGAGAGCGGCGCGATGCCCATCAGCAGCACGATAGCCGCCCACAGCGGGCCGGTGGCGCGCTCGTAGAACGGCGGTCCCACCGTCACCTTCTGACCGGTGAACAGCTCGGAGATCAACGGGTAATTGACCCCCCAGAACACCACCACCAGGATGCCCATGAACAGCAGATTGTTGAGCAGAAAGAGCGACTCGCGCGACAGCAGCTGGCTCAGCCTGTTCTCCGATTTCAGTTCCGGCCAGCGATACAGCAGCAAGCCCAGCGAAGTGACAAAGGTGACCCCGATGAAGCCAAAGAACAGCGGGCCGATGGCCGACTGCGAGAAGGCATGCACCGATGAAAGCACCCCCGAGCGGGTCAAAAAGGTGCCGTAAATGACCAGCGCATAGGTCAAGATGACCAATACCATGTTCCACTGTTTGAACAGGCGCCGCTTTTCCTGAATCATCACCGAATGGAGGAAGGCCGTTCCGGCCAGCCAGGGCATCAGCGCCGCGTTCTCCACCGGGTCCCAGCCCCAATAACCGCCCCAGCCCAGCACATCATACGCCCAGCGCATCCCCAGCACCAGCCCAACCGAGAGAAACAGCCACGCCACCAGCGTCCAGCGGCGGGTGACGCGAATCCAGCGGTCGTCGCTGCGCCCGGTGATCAGCGCGGCCATGCCAAACGCGAAGGGAATGACAAACGAGACAAACCCCAGGTAAAGCATCGGCGGGTGAAGGATCATCCCGGGGTGGCGCAGCAACGGATTCAACCCGTTGCCCTCCGGCGGGGTGATCAGGAAGGCGCCGGTCGGCTGCAGCACGCTGACGGTTGTGCTGCCGTCGGGCAGCGCCCAGAAACGCTCAAACGGAATTTGACCTTTGACGAACAGGATCAGGCCGACGAAAAAAGCCAGCGTGACCAGATTCACCACGCTCACCCACGGCAGGAATTCACGGTCGCGCTCCCAGCTGCGCAGCGCCACAGCGAAAGCGAACGCCGCCAACAGCCACGACCAGAACAGCAGCGATCCAGCCTGCCCGCCCCACAATGCGGTGATTTTCAAATAGGCTGGCATAATCGTGCTGGTGACCGAATAGACAAATTGCACCTCAAAGCGATTGGTCAGCATCAGGTAGATGAGCAGCAGCGCAGCCAGGGTGAGCAGTGGAAAGGTGAGCAACATGGCAATGCGCGCGCTTTCCACCCACGCCGGACGTTTTTTCAGGCCGCCGTACAGCCCCGCGCCGACGCCGTATATAGTCACCCCAAAGGTGATCAGCAGAATGCCGTAACCGAATATGGACAGCATGCTAACCGCCCGACTGCTCTGGAACAGCCTCTTCGTATTTCGTCGGGCATTTGAGCAGCAGCTCGCTGGCTTCAAACTTGCCGTCTTCGCGCAGTTTGCCGGTCATGATCGCCTGCGCTTCATTTTTGAGCAGGTCAGGCATCACCCCGATGTAAACCACCTCCAGGCGCGGCAGATCAGGGTTGAGCGTGGCGTCGTGCAGCACCTGCGCCAGCCCGCCCAGCCGCTCAACTTCCTTCGTGTCCGCTGGCACATGCACCACGCTGAATGACAGCGAGAGCGTGGCAGGATCGTATTGGATGGTATCCCCCAACACCGCGCCCGAAATGCGGATGTCCTTGCCTGTCATGCTCGACTGCTTGGCCTGCAATTCTTCCACAGTCAGGTAGTACTGCGCGCTGGCCTGGGTGGAAGAGACGATCAGGTAGACGATCGCGGCAATGATCAACGCACCGCCGATGACAAATTTGAAACGACCAAACATGCAAAGACCTCCAAGACAAGGCTGGGTTGTAACTAGAGCATCTTACCAAATTTTATCCGATTTGTGCGCTCGCAGGATTAATGCTGGGTGAGAAATATGAGCCGCTCACGGCATGGGCAGGATGTTCTCCGCCTGCACGGCCCAGCCCTGCGCTGGAAAGCCGGGCGCAAGCCGCGGCGGGCAGCCATCCCAGCCCGCCGCCATCATCCCCACCGCGCTCAGCAAACCGCCGTTGCCCGGCAGGTAGAGCGGCAGAAAGCCCGGCACCTGCAGATTGTGTCCGTTGGGCAGATAGGTATTCTTGGGCATTGGCATCAGCAGCGCGTCCACCGCCATCTGCGGCTGTCCCAGCCGCGCCGCGCACATCGCCATCACCGGGTAATCCCAGCCCCAGGTGCTCGGCCAGTCCCAGCGTTCCTGAACATGCTTCAACGTGGCCAGCATGATGGCCTCATCCACCAGTGGGGTGGGCGGTGTGAACCCCAACGCAGCCAGCATGGAGGGGTGGTCGGTATAGAGCGTGTAGGGGTGGTTCTCTATGGCTGTGTAAACGCCTTCGCGCACGGTCGGAGGCGCCAGGCCATCTTTGACCTTCTCCCACGCCGGGTCGCGCTGCAGCCCCAGCCGCTCGCGCCATTTCTGGGCGGTTTGCAGCCCCCACTGCCAGTAAGCCAGCTCAAAGGTTGGATTGATCACCTCGCTGCGCTGCGCGGCATAGCTCTCCTGGGCCGGGATCAGGGGCGGGGTCAGGTTCCAGCGCCGCCCATCCCATTGCGGAAAGGAGGCCATGAACTCGGCGGTCTCAAACACCATCTCCGCCCAGCGCTTCAGCGCGGCTTCATCGCGCCGCGCGCGCCAGCACAGCTCAGCATAATAGATCGGGTGCGGCTGCTGCCAGATCAGGAAGGGTCCGATCTGGCTGGGGGTTTCGCGCCCCTCAGGTCCCACCTGCTTGGGCCAGCGCGCCCCGCGATACCCCTGCCGCCGCGCCGTTGCGCGCGCTTCGGGCAGGATGCGCTGGTACCATTCCAGGCTGCGTTCGAACAGATGCTCCCGCCCCCACAGCAAGAAGTGGGCCGCGTGCCACCAGTGCATCTCCAGGTGGAATTTTCCCCCCCACGAATTGCACACCAACC
>CAZCBJ010000152.1:3918-9663 GCA_964496705.1 uncultured Anaerolineaceae bacterium
CGCCGTTCCAGTTCCGGCGCGCGGGGATCGCTGCTGCCGCTCAATTCCAACACCCCGCCATGCATCCAATATTCCTCCCAGTGCCGCGCGGCTGCAGTTTTGGTCTGTTTGAACCCCGGCAGGCGCGGCTCCATCGGCACCGGCGAAAAGCCCAGCGTAAATTCCAATGCCGATGTACCCGGCGCAGCCTGCAGGACATAGTGATGCGCACCGCTCATCTCCAGGTCGGCGCCCTCCGACCAGTTCATCGCCGCGTAATAGCGGTCGCTGTCCAGGATGCGGGTAAAGGCGCAGTGCCGCCCATCCATATGATGCAGGGTCTGGTGACATTCGGGGTGATCCCAATCCATGGACTGAAGGAATCCTTCGGACGCATACGCAAAAGCCAATTTCACCGCCAGACGCCCCTCACCCAGCAGCGGCGACTCGACCCGCACCGCCAGCGCGTCCTGCACCGGATGGCAGACGGTGCACACGCGCACCGGTTGACCTTCAAACCAGAAGCTGCTTTCCAGCAGCCCCTCCCATAGATTCAGGCTTTGGCGCGTATCGCTCAAATCGCCAATCTCCACCGGCGGCGGACCGCCGCCCTTGCGCCGGAAGACGAACCCCAGCCGCCCCAGATCGATGCGCTGCGGATTCATGTGCAGCCAGGCCCCCGCCTCGCTGCCGATGTGCGAGTCATGCCCCAGAAAGGCCAGGTCGTCGTGCCGGTCGGGATAGGCCACCGGACCGCGCTCGGTTTCGTACAGGCTCAGCGCATCCTCCAGCCGGTAATGGTTGGGGTTGGGCATGCTGTGCCAGCCCCACTGCGCCTGGGTGCCCAGCGGCATGCCGGCGGCGGGATTGCCGAACTGAAACATGCCCTGTTGGTGAAATTCGGGAAACGATTGCAGCCCGCTGATATCGGCGGTGAAAGCAAATTCGCCGTTGCCCACCGTCAGCGGCGAGTTGGCCAGCGGTTCAGTCAGATGCACAGTGTGGCGCGATACCAACGCTTGGCGATCGATGCTCATCAGCTCATCTCCTGGAGCGAACCATCCGTCTAAACCTTGTGAATATGCAGCTCCACCCGCACCATGTGATTGAGCAGGAAATCGATCACTGGGCGGGTCAGCCTCGCGCGCGCCAGCGGCCCCACCAGGCGGTGCGCCTGCACCTCGGGGTGGTGGATGGTCTCGCTGCGCACCTCAAACCCCGCCTGGCGGAACAACCCGAAGACGTCCCCCAGCTTGCGGTAATAGGTGTTGTGGTTGAGGTATTCGTAATACCGCTCCGCTTTCTGGCGCCCCGTCCAACCCTCCAGCTCGCGCCAGCGCGGCTCCATGCCCAACCCCACGCACAGGCGGACGAGTGGGTAGCGCAGGCGGGTTTTGGGCAGCCAGTGGACGAAGGGCATTAAGACATGCCCCTCGCGGATGCCGCGGTCCGGCGGATACACGTGCAGCCCGGCGCCGTCTGGCGCGGTGACGCGAGCCAGCTCTGCGGCGATTTGCTCCAGGTTGGCGGAATGCTCAAAAGACTGGTTGGAGTAGGAAAAGTGAAAATATCCGTCCGGAAAGTCGGTGCGCGCGCTGAGGTCGGCCATTCGCAGGCGCTCCTCGCCGTACCCTTTCTGGCGGAAAAGCGCCAGCCCGTTCTGGATGGGTTCCGGGTCTATATCCACCCCGTAGACGTTGTACCCTCGCTCCAGCAGCCAGAGTGTGTCGCGCCCGCGCCCGCAGCCCCAGTCCAGCACGTTGATCTCGTGCGGTCGCAGCCCGCGGTGCTGCCAGTACTTCTCCAGCGCGATGAACACCGGGCGGTAGAAGCGGTGGTGAGCGAACTCTTCCTCAGTTAAAACGTCGTGTTTGGTCTTTTTTGGGTTCATGGCTTTAATCCTGGAATCTCGCCGGTCAGCGGCTTGCAAACGATATCATAATATTCCAGCTCAACCGCGCGGTTGGCGGCGGCGTAGGCGGCTGCCTCTTCGCCGATGTTGCCCACCTCGTCAATGCGGTAAGCTGCGTCAGTCGACCAGTAGCGCGGCAGGGTCATCAGTGGATCGCCGGCCGGACCCTCAGGCACCCAGTAGGGGCGCGCCGGGTCGAGCGCATCCGCCTGGGGGATCCAGTTGAACATGATCGGCCCGCGCGGGTGGGTGGTGAAGCCAATCTTGTAGCCCAGCTCGCGCCCGATCTCCGCCCCGCGCCGGGAAAAACCCCCGCCGGCCCAGATGTAAGCCAACGGCTGGTCTGAGTCGCATTTCTCTTGTCCTTTGCAGTAAAAATGCGCCCGCAGCGCGTCGCGCGCATCACCCATCTCGCTGCGGATGTACTCATCGCTGGAGTTCGGCCCAATGGGAATGTTGTGCACCCAGCCGTGCGCCTGCATGTCCAGCTTGCCGGTGGCAAAGTAGGCTTCCATCTGCTCCCACAGCGAACCGTACTGCTCATCCAGCACTTTGGAGGCGCGCTTGGTATCGGTATCGGCAATCGGCCAGGCCCAGGTCAGCGTCCAGCCGTATTCGTCCAGAAAAGGCCCGAAAGCCAGGCGGAACGCGCCGGGCGGACGGTCGTCCTGGATCAGGATCAGCGAGCGGCGCGGGATTTTGGCGTTGTGGTAGAGAAAATCCACCAGTTGGGCGCTGGTGATGGTCTCAAAGCCCACCTCGCGGGCATGTTCCAGCATGATCACCAGGTCGGAATGATGAATGGCGTATTCGTTTGCCAGGGGCTTGTCATCACCGGTGATCGAATGGAACATGATCGGCATCACCACCGTGCCCGGCTCAGCGCTATTGGCATCCCAGCGCATCTTCAGGTACTGACAGGTGTCCTCAATGTAAGCTTGCGGCGCGTCCAATGGATTGAGATGCGCCGAGACGAAGCCAGGCGGTAGGTCAGGCGGAGTGCGCGCGACGGTGGGCGAGGGTTCGGGCGTGGGCGTCAGGCTGGGAGCGGGGGTTTGTGTGGCGGGCGGGTGGGGCGAGGGGGTGGGGCTGGCCGGGAGGAGGGCATGGGTGGCGGTCAACAATGCCGCCTCAAAAGCCCGGGTGGCCTCCGCATCCGGCGCGGCGGGCTGGGCGGCACAGCCCGCCAGCAGCGCGACCAGCAATCCCAGGCTGATGATTCTACCGGTAATCTTCATGGCACTATTATAACCATTTGCGCGATCAATTGCACGCCGCGCTGCCCGCAGGGAGGCGCAACCGTAAGGACGGACCTTGCGCGGCGGAGCATGAATCTTCAGCCAACCCGCCAGCCGGTCGCGCGCCTGGCGGGGGGTAAGCCCGGGAACGCGAGCTGCTTCATGGGTTGTGATTCAGCAAAAAAATGCTTGAATCTGACTCGAATATTCTGTACAATGAGTATACACACTTATCCATACTGGCCCCTTAAAGATTGTTAATCCATCGTTGGTGTTTTCGAAGAGGGAGAGGGAACCATGGACATCATCAAAGTAAAAGCAAACTCCCGCACTGCTGCAGTGGCAGGGGCAATTGCCGGGGTGATCCGCGAGCATAAACGGGCTGAAGTTCAGGCGATTGGGGCGGGGGCGGTCAACCAGGCCGTCAAAGCCATGGTGCTGGCCAAGGGCTACCTGGCAGAGGACGGCATCAGCGTCATGTTCATCCCGGAATTTGTCGATGTGGAGATAGATGGAAAAGTGCGCACAGCAATCAAGATCGTCGTCGAAGTGCGCTAAATATTTTCCTTCTCATTTACCAACTCCAGATCGCCGGCGGAAAAGATCACTTCTTCCTTGCCGGTCAGTTTGTCCTGCACCTTGCTCATCACCAGGTCCAGATGACTGGGATGAGAAACGTAATCCAGGTCATCCGCCGGGACGGTCAGCACCGGGCAGAAGGTGAAAGCGGCGATCCAGCTTTCATAGAGACCGTTGAGTCTTTCCAGGTATGCCGGGCTGATGGTGCGCTCGTAATCGCGGTCGCGTTTGGCAATGCGCTGCACCAGGGTGGTCACCGAGGCGCGCAGGTAGATCACCAGGTCGGGTGGGGTCAGTGATTCGCACAGCGTTTGGTACAGCGTGCGGTAGGTCTCGTAATCGCGCGGCTGGAAATATCCGCTCAGGAACAGGTTGTGGGCGAAAATTTCCGCATCCTCATAGATTGAACGGTCCTGGATCACCGAGCCGGGGTGACTCAGCAGCTCATGGTGGATGCGCAGACGGTGGGTGAGGAAGAAAATCTGCGATTGAAAACTCCAGGCGGGCATATCCCTGTAGAAATCAGCCAGATAGGGGTTCTGGGTGACCGGCTCATAGAACGGCTGCCAGCCCATCTCGCGGCACAGCAAACCAACCAACGTCGATTTGCCCACGCCGATGTTGCCAGCCACGGCAATGAATTTTTTCATACCGCTCCCTCCCAAACGCGCGGAACAATTATTTTACTGGGGAATTTCTCCGGCCAGTTCTTTGTCGATCAAATCCTTAAAAGCCGAATAAGGCTGAGCGCCGACCAGCGGGATGCCGTTGATGAAGAAAGTGGGCGTCGAGTTGATGCCGAAATTAACCGCATACTGGTAATCGGCGGTGATCTCATCTTTGTATTTTTCGGTTTGCACACATTCCTTGAACTGCTCCAGGTTCAGCCCAAGCTGGGAAGCGAATTGCTCATAAACTGCGGCGCCCATGTCGTTGCTGCTCATTAGCAGGTCGTGATATTCGTAATATTTGCCCTGCTCCCCGGCGCAGTTGGCCGCCAGCGCGGCAGGCTCGGCCTCCGAGTGAATGCTGTACAACGGGAAATCGCGGTAAACGAACTTCACTTTGCCGGTATAATCTTTGCGCAGGCTGAGCCAGGTGTCCTGATACCAGCGCTTGCAGAAGGGGCACTGGAAATCGCTGAATTCAATGATGGTGATGGGCGCGGCAGGATCGCCGTAGACATAATCATCATCCACCGGCACATCATAGCGCTTGTATTGCCGCTGGGGAGCTTCTTCCTGAGCCTCGGCCACCGCCTGGGTGGGCGCCGGTGCGGCCTGGGCCGGGCTGCGCCCCCAGAAAACGTAGCCCAACGCCAGCCCGGCGACAAAGGCCAGCGGCAGCAGCGCGGCATACACATGCGCGCGTTTGAATTTCAGCGTGTCATCCGAAGGGGGAGGGAGGTTGGGGTTGTCCATGCGCGGATTATATCACAGCGCTATCCATAAGAAGTCCCCCCGTCTGCGTACAGGAAGCCCACTCTGGTTGATGATAAATCGCTGGACAGATGGTTTATAATGATAAAAACCGGCGGGGATTGTTCCGTCGGATGCGGTTTTGCAGTGCGTCAAAAATGGCCAATTCCATTCCTGCCCATCCGGCTCCAGCTCAAAAACGCTTCCAGCAGGCGCTCATCCTGGTCTTGCTGCTGCTTTCGCTGGTGGGGTTGATGGGCTGCGGGCTGTTCAGCGGCATCCGGCGGGTGGATACAGCCACCCCGCTGCCCAGCCAGACCGCCTCGATCACCCTGACCGAAACGGCCGAGGAGCCGCCGTTCCTGGCGCCCATCTACACTTCCACCCCCCAACGCCAGACTCAGTTGGCGCTGACCCTCACCGCGCGGGTGCTGCCCAGTCTCACCCGCCCCACCGCCACCCCCTCTCCGCTCTACACACGCACACGCACCCCCACCGCAACCGCCACCTGGTTCTTGAAAATCTTTCCTTCGCCCACCTTGAAAAAGTGGCCGACCTACACCCGCACCATCACCGCCACCCGGTCACTGCAATTGACCTGCAGCATGGGATTCGCCTC
>CAZCBJ010000153.1:0-9663 GCA_964496705.1 uncultured Anaerolineaceae bacterium
CGCTGCGATCAACGCAATGATCACCACGGCAATGCGCCACTGTTTCCACAGCGTGCGCGGGGTGACCATGTTCAGCTTGGCCAGCACGAACACAATCAGGGGCAGTTCAAAACTCAATCCGATCCAGAACATCAAATTCAGCACAAAACCAAAATAATTGGACAGGCGCGGGGTGGTGCGCACGCCCAGGATACTCACCAGGAACGGCAGCGCCGCCGGCAGCATGACATAATACGCGAACGCCACACCGCCGATGAAAAAAAGCGAAGCCAGCGGGATGGAGATGATGATCCAGCGCCTCTCACTGGGCATCAATCCCGGCATGACAAAACCGAGGATCTGCCAAAGGATGAACGGCAGGGCGATGATGAAACCCGCCAGCAGCGAAACGCGCATGAAAACGCTGATATTCTCAGTGACCTCGATGGAAACCAGGTAGTCGAGTCCCCCAATGGGCCTGGCCAGCAGGCGGATCAACTCATCGGCAAAGGCAAAACTGAGCAGGACCGCTACCACCAGACCAATCACTGCATAGAAAAGCCGATTGCGCAGCTCTTTGAGATGGTCCCAAATGCCCATCGCGGCGACGTTGTTATCTTGAACCATAACCGCGTTGATTATACCTACTTTTTGCGAATATGCCAGATGACTTTGCCGATCACATCCCGCAGTCGCACCGGTCCAAAGCGGCGACTGTCGATGCTCTCTGGATGGGTGCCGGTCACGAACAGGCAGCCCTGCGCCGTATCCACCCACTCCACCCGTTTGATCATCACCCCAAAAATGAGTTGATGAAAAACAATCACCTCGCCCGCGCGGATGGGGCGGAACAGGAAGGGGAGTATGGACACGAACACATAATCCCCTTCGCGGTATTCCGGCTCCAGGCTGCTGCCCTCAATTTTGAGCAGGCGCAGCATTAAAGAACGGGATAAACGACTTCTTCGCCGGGTTTATAAGGCGCCTTGACTCGCTTGGTGGCAATGCCCTTGGTTTCCCAGTAGATTTCCGCAAAGCGGTTGACGGCTGCCTGCAGTTCCAACGCAACCTCGCGGCTGACACCCTGGCGGCATTTGGAGCCCAGCTGCATGATCTTATGCATCAGAGCCGGCAGCTCGGGATATTTTTCCACATGCTCTTTCTTGAAATAATCACCGAAGATGACGCGCACCTCGCGCTTGAGCAGCTCGGCATGCTCCTCTTTGACGGCGACATAGCGGCTGATGCTGTTGTGATATTCCAGCGTCTGCACCTGCGCGCCCGCCGAAAGCTCGTTCATCAGGTCGATCATGCGGATGACGGTCAACGCAGACAACTGAGCCAGATGGGGATCATAGATGCCGCAGGGAATGTCGCAGTGCGCCCGGGCTTTTTCAAAATGCACCAATTCATCCAATTGTTGAAGGAAAGCGTGGATCATGGAAAAACCTCCTATGCAAATGTGATTTGACGGTAATCTTCCGTCACGAGGAATTGTGCTCTCATTATAGACCAAAACAAACGCCGTGTGGCAGCCAATCCGTGTGCTTCTCAAGACGCGTGATAAAATAATTCAAACAAGTCAATTAACGGATGGAGCATCGCTCCCGAAATCACTTCCGTAAAGGCGGCGCCATGCGCATCAACCTTCGTGCGTTGCTTTCACCCCCCGTCTTCCCAGACGATGACAACAAGACTCACCAGGCCCGGCTGCTGCACATCATTCTGCTGATCATGCTGGTGCTGAGTCTATTTTATGTCATCATCGGCCCCTTCATCCATCCTGACCCCACACCTGGGCTGGTGATGGGCGCGGTTTTATTGGTATTACTCACCGCCGGACTGATTCTGCTGCGCCGTGGCTGGGTGTCAGCCGTTGGGATCGCTTTGACTGCCCTGCTGCTGGTTATGTTCACCCTGGTCATTTTCAATAACGGAGGCATCCACGGGGCATCAATCAGCAACTATTTTGTGTTGATCCTGATCGCCGGATTGGTGCTGGGTTGGCGCTGGGGCGCGTGGGTGGCCCTGCTCTGCGCGTTGAGCGCAACGGGCATGGTTTTGGCGGAAACGAATCAAATCCTGCCACAGGCTCGTTTATCCTCTTCGCCGGCTTCCACGCTGACCATCCTGCTGAGCAACTTTGCTGCCGTTGCCCTGCTGCTGGCCCTGGCTGAAGCTGGTTTGCGGCGCGCGCTGCGCCAGGCGCGAAGGGAAATCGGCGAACTCAGGCTAATTGAAGAAAAGCTGCACATCAGCGAAGAACGCTATCACAATTTTATCGAGCAAAGCGCCGAAGGCATCTGGCTGCTTGAGTTAGAAGAACCTATCCCCACCAGCCTCCCGCCGGAAGAACAGGTGCGCCGCATACAATACCAGGGCGTGATCCGTGAGTGCAACGACGCCCTGGCGCGCATGTACGGCTATTCCCGCCGCGAGGAAATGATTGGCAAGCGGCTGCTTGACCTTTACGGCGGCACCCCCGACGAAACCAACACCCGCGCCACGCTGAGACTGGTGCAATCCGATTACCGCTCCAACGACCGCGAAACGGTGGAGGTGAACAGCGCCGGACAACGGGTGCATTTCAGCAACAACGCCGTGGGCATCCTCCAGGATGGATTCCTGACTGCCATCTGGGGTGTGCAGCGCGACATCACCGCAGCCAAACGCGCTGCAGAAGCCCTCCAGGCGAGCGAGACCAAGTACCGCAGCCTGACCGAAGAAACCTCCGATGGAATCGCCATGGTGGACGAGCAGGGCTTGATCATCGAATGGAACCGCGCCACCGAGAAGATCTCTGGCATTCCGCGCGCCGAAGCCATCGGGCGTTATGCCTGGGATATTCAGGCGCAGTTGCATAGCGGAGGAACCCCGGAAGAAGAACTGGTCGCCACTTACCGTCAGGGATTTTTGGAATTAATTGAAAACGGTACAGCCGCCTGGCTGCAGCCTGGATTAGTTGGCGAGTTGATTCATCCGGACGGCTCCATCTGCATTGTGGAGCAAAGGGTTTTTCCGATCAAAACTGAACAAGGCTTCCGCCTGGGGTTGCTGACCCGTGATGTCACCGAGCGCAAACGCGCCGAGGCCGAGCGTGAGGCGCTGATCAAAGACCTGGAGACGAAAAACAGCGAGCTGGAACGCTTCACCTACACCGTATCGCATGATCTCAAAAGCCCGCTGATCACGATCAGCGGATTTCTGAGCTACCTCGCCGAGGACGCTGCGAGCGGCAACACTGCCCGTCTGAATGAAGACATCCAGCGCATCTCCAGCGCAACACGCAAAATGCAGCGCCTGCTGGACGAGCTGCTCGAGCTATCGCGCATCGGGCGGATGATGAATCCGGCTGAAAATGTGCCCTTCGAGTCTGCCGTCCGCGAAGCGCTCTCGCTGACTGAAGGCCGCCTGCGCGAACATGCCGTGCGGGTGACGATCCAGCCGGGACTTCCGCAGGTGTTCGTTGACCGTGTTCGCCTGGTGGAGGTGTTGCAAAACCTGATCGACAATGCCGCAAAGTTCATGGGCGACCAGCCCAATCCATGCATTGAAATTGGCATGCGCGAAAGCCAGGATGGCATGGTGTTCTTCGTGCGCGATAACGGCATCGGCATCGAACCCAAATATCAGGAGCGCATCTTCAGGTTGTTTGAAAAACTCGATGCCACCAACGACGGCACCGGCGTGGGCCTGGCGCTGGTGCGCCGCATCATCGAAGTGCACGGCGGCAAAATCTGGGTTGAATCGAAGGGCGCCGGCCAGGGCTCCACGTTCTGTTTCACCCTGCCGCCCGCCGAGAAGTAAAATTTATTGAGGATTGGCGCGGCGCCTGCCCCAATCCGCGATCAATCGTTGAGGACCAAGGTGACCGGGCAGTGGTCCGAGCCCATGATTTCGTTGTGAATGACCACATCCGCCACGCGCGGCATGAGCCCCTCAGAGACGAGGAAGTAATCCAGGCGCCAGCCCACGTCTCGAGCGCGCGCATTGGAAATGAACGTCCACCAGGTGTACTGCACCCGCTGCGGATAGAGACGCCGGTAGGCGTCCGCCAGGCCGTGCGAGAGGTATTTGTCAATCCAGGCGCGCTCCTCCGGTAAAAAACCGGTGGCGGTGGAGTTGGCTTTGGGATGCTTGAGGTCGATCTCATTGTGAGCGGTGTTGAAATCGCCGGTGATGATCACCTGCTGGCCAGCCTGGTGCAGGCGGTCGCACCAATCCAACAGGCTGGCGTAGAAATCCAGCTTGTACGGCACGCGCCCCAGATCGCGCTGTCCGTTAGGGAAATACACATTGAACAACCAGAAATCCGCAAAGCGATGGGCGATCAGGCGGCCTTCGCCGTCAAAATCAGGGATGCCCATACCCAATTGCTCTTCGAGCGGGCGGACGCGCGCCAGAGAGGCTGTGCCGCTGTAGCCGGGTCGCTCAGCCGGGTTCCAGGTGTGGTGTGGGAATTGCTCGACAAGGGCTTGCAGCGACTCAGCCGGCAACTGTTCCGGGCGGGATTTGATTTCCTGCAGGCAGTACACATCCGGCTGCAGGGTTTGGATGCTTTGCAGAAAGCCTTTGTTCAGCGTGGCGCGCAGGCCATTGACATTCCAGGTGGTGATTTTCATGGGAGTATTGTAGCAGAAAGGCGGGAATGGTCAACAGGTAACGAGTGAGTATAGATGGGTAAAATTTCTAAAAATAGAATCACGCCGGATTTGGTAATTTCTTCTTTACACAGAACCTACACCCTTCTTCCCAAGCTGTGATAATATTTCCTCCACGAGGTAAACATGCGACCTGATTGGGATTCCTACTTTATGAAAATTGCCTACGCCGTATCCGAGCGCAGCACCTGCGATCGGGCCTTCGTGGGCTGCGTATTGGTATTGGAAAAACGCATTCTGACCACCGGATTTAACGGTTCACCCGCCGGACTGGCGCACTGCGACGATGAGGGACACCTGATGGTGGACGGGCACTGCGTGCGCACCATCCACGCCGAGACGAATGCCATCATCCAGGCCGCGCTGCACGGCGTATCCACGCGCGGCGCCACCTGTTACGTGACCCATTTCCCCTGCATCAATTGCGCCAAGGCGCTGATCAACGCCGGCATCATCCGCCTGGTTTACAGCGTGGCTTACCGGCAGGATCCCGTCGCAGTGGATTTCCTGCGCACCGCCAACGTTGAAGTGGATCAAAAAGAAATCCAGGCCTGAGGTCGTGGCTCGTCCAGCCGCCATCATCCAGCGCTGGTTGCCCAGCCAGCCGCATGTTCTTCTCTGGAGCGCCTACCCCGTACTCGGCTTGCTGGCTGCCAACCTGGAACTGACCCTTCCGGAATCGGCGCTGCGCCCGCTGCTCGTTTCACTGGTCGGTGGGCTGCTGCTGACCGCGTTGCTCAGGCTGTTCCTGAGAGACGCGAGCAAGGCAGCCCTGGGCGCCACCCTCTTGATCGGCTTGTTTTACCTGTACGGGCATGTGTTCGCCCTGATCGAGACGCAGCCCGTGGGGCGGCACCGCTATGTGCTGGGAGTCTGGGCATTGTTGGCTGCCGCGAGCCTGTTCGCCATTATAAAAAGAGGCGGGCGCGCCAACCGATGGCACACTTTTCTCAACCTCACCGGCGCGCTGTTGGTGGGCTGGTCGCTGGCGCAAATCACCTGGTTCGAAGCGCGCGGCTGGCTGCTCCAACAGCGCGCTCAGACGCAAACGGCTGTGACCAGCGACGGGCTGCGGCTGCCCTCCGAGCCGGCCCCGGATGTGTACTACATTGTGCTGGACGGCTACGCTCGCCAGGATGTTCTCGCGCGGGAATATGATTATAACAACAGCCAGTTTCTCAACCGGCTGCGCGAGCTTGGATTCTTTGTGGCGGACTGCGCGCAGAGCAATTACGCCTGGACGATGCTCTCGCTCTCCTCAACCCTCCAGATGGATTATGTGGATGCATTTGCGCCAGATTTGCTGAACAGCGATGCCCATCCCGACTACCTGCAGTTCCACGATTTCATCGCCCACAGCCCGGTGCGCCGCAATCTGGAAGCGTTGGGCTACCGGATGGTGGCCTTTGAGACCGGCTGGCCGTTCACCGAGGTGAACGACGCCGATCTATTCATCGAAAAAAGTAAAAACCACATGGCCCGCTACCTGGGCAGCGGCGGGTTGAACCCATTCGAGCTGATGCTGCTGCGCACCAGCCTGCTGCGCCCTGCGCTTGAAATGAACGCTGCCAGACAGGCGCGCCGCTTGCCCGTGGCGGTGGGCTCGCTGGAACAGCAGCACTATGAGCGGCTGGTCTTTGTGATGAGCCAGGCTGAGCAGTTGAGCGCGGTGCCGGGGCGCAAATTTGTCTTCCTGCATCTGGTCGCGCCTCACGCTCCTTATATATTCAAAGCGGATGGCACCTTCTCGGATGTTGGCGCGGAAGAGGTTGGTTATCCTGAGGAAATCCGCTATCTCAACCGATGGTTTCTGGAATTCGCGCAAAAATTGATCGCCCAATCCAAAACACCCCCGGTGATCATCGTGCAGGGCGACCACGGCTGGCGCAAGGGCGAGCGCACCGCCATCTTCAGCGCCTACCACTTGCCTGTCAATGCAGACGGGCTGTACAATAGCATCACCCCGGTCAATTCCTTCCGGGTGATGTTCAACCAGGTGTTTGGCGGGAATTACCCGCTGCTGGAGGACCGCAGTTATGGCTCGCCGGAGGATAAACAGCTCATGCTGCAACCCGTCCCGGCCTCCTGCCCAAATCAGAAATGAGAGGATGCGATGAACCTGCCCGAAGTGATGGATTTCATGGAGATGAACAGCCGGCGTGTGGCGGCAGCGGTGAAAGGACTGCCGCTCGAAACCGCCCGCTGGAAACCGGATGCGGAAAATTGGTCGATCCTGGAAGTGATGGGGCACCTTTATGACGAAGAGCGCGAGGATTTCCGCGTGCGCCTGGATATCATTCTGCACCGCCCCGGCCAGCCATGGCCGCCCATTGATCCGACCGGCTGGGTGATCGAGCGGCGCTACAACGAGCGCGACCTGGAAGCCACCCTGCAGGGCTTTTTGGACGAACGGCAAACCTCGCTGCGATGGCTGCATAGCCTGAAAGCGCCCAACTGGGAGGCGGCTGAACAGGCGCCCTGGGGCACGGTCAAGGCTGGCGACATGCTGGCGGCCTGGGCAGCCCACGACCTGCTCCACCTGCGCCAGCTCAACGAATTGCACCGCGCCTGGCTGCTGACCAGGGTTATACCTTATCGCACACAATACGCCGGCGACTGGTAAAATAGCTTCGCAAAGTGCCTGTAAGCCCCTCCGGGCTGGGTTAACACTGTTAAATATGATAAGATGCAGAGAAATACTATGAAAAGCAAAGTCGCTGTTCTCTTCACCCAACCAGATACCGTTCTGGCCGATTACGGCCGCCTGTTTGAGCTGGCCAACGGCGCCGGCGCGCTGCAGCCGGGCGCAACCACCATCCTCAAAGACAACATCACCTGGCATTTCCCCATGCCGGCCGCCAACACCACCCCCTGGCAGTTGGAAGGCACTATCCTGGCGCTGCGCCAGGCAGGGTTCAACGACCTGGTCTGCGTGCAGAACCAGACCGTCATCACCAACGCCTTCAAGGGCGAAGACCTGAACGGTTATGTGCCCATCTTCCGCCGCCATAACCTGCCCGTGCGCTACAACTTCCGCAAAGAAGATATGACCTGGGTGCCGTTCAAGCCCAAAGCCAAAATGCTGGCGCTGGACCATATCTACCCGGAGGGCATCCACATCCCGGATTATTTCTTCGGCAAGAACATGGTGCATCTGCCCACGGTCAAGACGCACATGTACACCACCACCACCGGCGCGATGAAAAACGCCTTCGGCGGCCTGCTGAGCAAATACCGCCACTACACCCATACCTGGATCCACGAAACGCTGGTGGACCTGCTGGCCATTCAGAAGGAAATCCACCCCGGCATCCTGGCGGTGATGGACGGCACCACCGCGGGGACAGGCGCCGGTCCGCGCATGCTTAAACCGATCCAGAAAAATGTCATTCTCGCCTCAGCCGACCAAGTGGCGATTGACGCCGTGGCGGCCAAAATGATGGGCTTCGATCCCCTGTCGATCAAGTACATCCGCCTGGCGCACGAACAGGGCCTGGGTATTGGCGACCCGCGCGAGATCGAAATGGTGGGCGACGATGTCTCGGGCGAGAGCTGGGGCTTCAAGATCGGGCGCAACTCGCACAGTTTCCTGGCCTGGTTGTCGTGGTACGGCCCGACACGGGTCTTCCAGAAGCTG
This sequence comes from uncultured Anaerolineaceae bacterium, assembly GCA_964496705.1. GTDB lineage: Bacteria > Chloroflexota > Anaerolineae > Anaerolineales > Anaerolineaceae > CAZCBJ01. The sequence goes on from CAZCBJ010000153.1 coordinate 8,278, forward strand.
CTCTTCCGCACACCCTTCGTGGTGGTGCCGACCTTCATCGGTGAGGTGGAACAGGATTACATGTTCTGGCCGCTGAAATACAAGGGCGTTGCCGCCCGCTGGCGCAAGGAAAGCCCCTGGGGGTATCTGTTTGAGGAATACCAACGGAAGGGTTTTTTGGCTTAGCCTTCGTCAGTCATTTGTCCATTGACACACCACATCACCTGGGGTATGCTTAGCGCGCGCCCGGGCGGGACCGGCGCGGCAAAAACCACCGAACCCCGTCAGATCCGAGAGGAAGCAGCGGTAAGGAGGCCATTTTGGGCGCCGCCGGCAAACCTGCCCGGACGCATTTAAACGGAGCATATGCACTCACCGCCAGTCTGCAATTACGAAGGTTCCGATTACCAGACTTCCTTCTGGGATCAGGGCGGGCGCGCCTACGAGGATGCCGCCGAAGCCGCGGCGCTGCGCCGGTTGCTGCCAACCGATGGGCAGCACCTGCTGGAATTGGGTGCTGGAGCGGGGCGCAACACGCTGCGCTACACCGGCTTCGAGCGCATCACCCTGCTGGACTACTCGCGCACGCAGCTGGAACAGGCGCGCGAGCGGCTGGGGGAGAACGCCAACTTGCGCTTCGTGGCCGCCGACATCTACCGCTTGCCCTTCGCGCCTGGTCAATTTGACGCGGCGACGATGATCCGCACCCTGCATCACATGGCCGACGCGCGCCGCGCGCTGGACCAGGTGCGCCAGGCGCTCCAGCCGGGGGCGATCTTCATTTTGGAATTTGCCAACAAGCGCAACCTGAAAGCCATCCTGCGCTTCGCGCTGCGCCGCCAGAACTGGAATCCGTTCACCCCAGAGCCGGTGGAGTTCGCCGCATTGAACTTCGATTTCCACCCCGCCACGGTGCGCACCTGGCTGCAGTTGAGCGGTTTCCACGTCGAGCGCACTTTGACCGTCTCGCACCTGCGGATGGGGCTGTTGAAGCGCATTCTGCCGCTGAAAATCCTGGTGGCGCTGGACGTGCTGCTGCAGCCGACCGGCAATCTGGTGCAGCTCTCGCCCAGTGTGTTCATGCGCTGCCGGGCGGTGCCGTCGGACGCAAGTCCAGCCGGGGCGCAGAGCGGCGCGCCCTTCCGCTGCCCAGCCTGCGCCGCCCCTCTGCCCGACACGCCCCCGCGGATCGTTTGCGCGGGCTGCGGGCGGGAGTACCCGGTGGAGGGTGGTATTTACGATTTTCGGGTGGAGAAGTAGTCGGTTCACAGTTTTCGGTTCACAGTTTTCGGTTCACAGTTCTCGGTTCACAGTTCTCGGTTTTCAGATGCCGGCAGGTTGGGGTGAGCGGGTCAAGCGGGGTATCCCATCGGGATTTGTTAACAGGATGAACAGGATATCCAGGAT
>CAZCBJ010000154.1:0-9572 GCA_964496705.1 uncultured Anaerolineaceae bacterium
CCCAGCCTCACCGCGGTATTGTTCTGGAGGTGAATAGCCTTCGGTGCCAATCATAGTCCCTTTTTGGCCCGGGTCGAAAATCTTCGCAATTCCAAAATCTACCAAGATAATTTTATTATATTGGTTGACCATGATATTCGAAGGTTTCATATCCCTGAACACAATTGGTTCGGGTTTATGTGAATGTAAATAAGCCAAGACATCGCAGATTTCAATTGCCCAACTGATCACCTGTTCTTCAGGAATAAAACCCTGCGTTTGATTCAATAATGCTTCCAGGTCTTTGCCGTTTACGAATTCAAGAACCAGGTAAGATCGATCCTCACTGGTAAAATAATCGTAAATTTTTGGAATCGCAGGGTGCGATAATGCGACCAGGATATTCGCTTCACGTTCAAAATTGTGAATGATGGTGTTTCGCAGAACCGGATCAACCACCTGGTTGATCATTTCCTTTATCGCGACCAGTTTAATCACATTCGGAAAATGCATATCCCTGGCGCGGTAAACTGATCCCATCCCTCCAATGCCAATCACTTCCTGGACCATATATCGGTCGACAAGTACAGTACCGGGTTGGAGCTGCTTTTCTGAACCGGGTTTGGAATCAAAATTTTGGGTGATACGATGCGTGTCCAGTTTTCCCTCTACTATCGTTAAAATCTTCCATGATTAATTATAACTTTTTATTGAAACTTAATGTATTTATTGTCGGAATACTGAATTCGATGCTTTCTGTTAAAATTAGATTGGTTGATTTTACACTTTTTCCCATCAGATTCGTTTTTCTAAACTGAATTAATCTCACCTGGGGCCTAATATTTAGGAGGCATATTCATGTTCACTCAAATAGACACTGCCGTCAATTATATTAATAATAACAACATTCGCATGGTGGATTTGAAGTTTTGTGATATCTACGGTCGTTGGCACCATGTTACCATTTCGGCCAAGGAATTCACTCCAAACTTAATGACCTCAGGCGTGGGGTTTGATGGATCCAGTGTCGGTCTGAAAAACGTGAAATCCGGCGATATGGCTTTGATCCCTGATCTATCCACTGCATTTCTGGATCCTTTTTGGGAGTCGCCCACTTTGAGTTTCATCTGTAATACTGTCGAAGCAGATACAAAACAGTTATTCGCCCTCGATCCGCGTCAGATCATTTGCAGAGCACAAAAATATTTGCAATCAATAAACATTGCATCACATAGCATGTGGGGCCCGGAATTTGAATTCTACATCTTTGATAATGTCTCTTTCGAAAACAAAACCCACACAGCCAACTACCGGATCGAATCATCTGAAGCACATTGGAATTCCAGCAACCCCGGGCTGGGATATTACGTTCATCCACATGGAGGGTATCACACCATTCCCCCTAATGACCATTTATTTCACATTCGCAACAAAATTGCTCTAATTTTGGAAGATTTAGGAATCCCAATCAAGTACCATCATCATGAAGTTGGCGGTCCGGGGCAATGTGAGATTGAAACCCCCATGATGGAAATGCTTCAGGCGGCAGATGCCTCAATGCTGATCAAATATACTGCCAGGATGATCGCTTACCAGTCTGGTCTGAGCGCATCTTTCCTTCCTAAACCGTTATACGCCGAGGCAGGCAATGGAATGCACTTTCACCAGCAATTATTTCAACAAGAAAAAAATATTTTCTATGATTCTGAACAACCTTATTCAATAAGTCAACTCGCTTTGTATTACATCGGTGGATTGCTGTACCATGCACCGGCTGTCCTGGCTTTCACCAATCCCACGACGAATTCTTACCGAAGGTTGGTTCCCGGATTTGAAGCCCCTGTAAATTGTTTTTTCTCCTCTGGTAATCGAAGTGCCGCCATCCGTATTCCAAAGTATGCCACCCTCCCCAATCAGGTACGCTTCGAGTTTCGCCCACCTGACGCAACCTGTAATCCATATCTGGCCATGGCCGTCATGTTGATGGCTGGTCTAGATGGCATCAAGAAAAAAATCGATCCGAGCCAATCTGGATTTGGCCCTTTTGACGAGGACATTTTCTCCTGGCCCAAAGACAAGATAAAACAAATAAAAAATCTTCCCTCATCTCTTGCCGAAGCAATATCTGCTCTGGAACAGGATCATGAATTTTTACTTGATGGCGAGGTGTTTAACCAAAGGATGATCGAAGATTGGATCGCTGCGAAGCGGCGGGAGTTTTTTGAAGTGAACGCTCGCCCTCATCCTTACGAAATTGAACTGTATTATGACCTTTGATCTGCCTTTTATGGCTCTTGTGGCGCTGCAACAACAGCCAGATATTTCGATGCCGCCCAACCTTTCCTGGATTCATCATACGGAGCCACAAGATACCACCATGTATAGCCATCTGCTTGTTCTGGCCCATCTCGAACCTGAAACACCTCGGATTCCATACCCAGAAAGAGTGGGTCACTATTGATCCCGGCTGCCCGTCTTATCCTCAATCCATCTCCCCCAGTTCCTTGTATCTGAACATACATACCATTGCTAATTCCATCGACAACCTGGTTCTCATTTACCTCTGTCGGTAAGGTTGTTGGAACGGACGGGCTGGCAGTCTGAGTAGCAACTGGAATTATCGTAAACACCAGAGATGGCAACGCAGCCGCTCTTGAGTTTTCCGGTTTTACTCCGAGGATGATCAACCAGGCTACAAGGCAGAGAACAATCGCCATCAGGATGGCTGCCACAATTACCCATAACTGGACTCGTAGAGTTGGTTGAGAGTGGTTCATAAACCTGTTGAAGGCAGCAAAAAGAAGCCAATTCCCAGAATTAAATAAACTGACAATAACGCAATTCCTTCAAACCAATTAGACTCGCCGTCTGACGAAACCAACACAGCGATCAGAACACCTGCTCCTAGAGCTAAAAGCTCAAATTGATTAAAGACCAAGGTGAGTGGGTTCCCCATCATCAGGCTGACAAAAACAAGCAACGGAGCAACAAACAAGGCGATCTGCGCGCTGGAAGAAATCGCTATTTCAACACTTAAATCCATTTGATTACGAATAGCCACTTGCACTGCAACCAGGTGTTCAGCGACATTCCCCACAATTGGGATCAAGATAACCCCAAGGAAAAATTCGGAAACTCCCAGGCTGACAGTGACAGGCTCAACTGCTCCAACAAGCAATTCACTCAGCCACACCACTCCGCCAGTGGCGACAGCTAGAATAACCAAAGATTTCCGGATGGACCAACTGGGATGGCTATGCGCAGGGGCAGGATAAGTGATCACCTGACGCGAATCTCTCAAACTGAAAACTAGACCCATGATGTACAGAAAGATCATGATGATCGCGACACCAATGGACAATATCTCCACATCTCTCCATCCATGCTCCACTTCGATGGTGTGACCAAAAAGCGATGGGATCACCAGGGCGATGATGGTGATCGTTAACAAAATGGCATGATTGGTAGCTTGTTTGCGATCAAAAGTCTGTACACCATTCTTGATTCCGCCCAGCAAAATTGAAAAACCCAACACAAGAAGCAAATTGCCAAGAATGGACCCGGTAATTGAAGCCTTCACCAATTCCAATAAGCCGGCACGAATGGCGACCAATGTGATGATCAATTCGGCCGCATTTCCGAGGGTTGCATTGAGCAAGCCCCCAATTTTTGGTCCGGTATGAAAAGCTAATGCCTCAGTCCCATCTCCGATCAAGCCTGCCAAAGGGATTACTCCAAGCGCAGAAAAGATGAACACCCAAAGACTGCCCATATTGAGCGATTCTGCAAGAATTGCCGCCGGGAGGAAGGCCAGGAGAAAGTACAAAGGCTTTTGTCGGAGATACCTGATGATCTTTTTCATGAAAAGTCCTGGCGGCAATTATATCTTATTCCATTAACAGGAATATTCTAGCAAAAATAGGTGAATTGGATCATGTTATAATTTTTAACGGTATGGAGCAGAAGAATAATCCTAACAACTTGCTGGTAAATCGTTATTTACTGGAACAACCATTGGCAACCGGGGGAATGGCGCTTATTTATAAAGCCAAAGACACATGGCTTGAACGGGTAGTGGCAATTAAAATACTTCGCAAGGATTATTCCATCGATCCGGCTTTCAGGCAAAGATTCCATCACGAAGCCAAAGCCTCCGGAAATCTTTTCCATCCGAATATTGTCACCATTTTCGACTTTGGTCTGGATGGCGACAATCTATTCATTGTTATGGAATTCATTCCTGGCACGGATCTAAAGAGCCTGATCACATCCAAACAAAGGTTCCCGGTGGATGAGGCGCTTGTTTTGGCAATTCAGGCCTGCTCAGGGATCGGCTATGCTCACCGCTCAGGTCTGGTTCATTGCGACGTCAAACCCCAAAATATGTTGGTCACACCCGATGGACGGCTTAAGGTCACGGATTTTGGTATTGCCCGTGCTCTCGCTACCATTCACCCCGAAGAGCAAAGTGATATTGTCTGGGGCTCACCTCAATATTTTTCCCCAGAGCAAGCTGCCGGGCTGGCCCCCTCCCCTGCATCGGATGTTTACTCAATAGGCGTGATACTTTACGAAATGCTGACCGGGCGACTGCCTTTCACCGCATCTGATCCACTGGAATTGGCCCGTATGCATCGGGAAGCCAATCCTCCATCTCTTCATCGTACGGTTGCCACCATACCCTCTGAGCTGGAACAAATTGTCCTTAAGGTTCTCTCCAAAGAACCATCTTCTCGTTACCGAACAGCCGACCAATTGGGACATGTCCTGGAAAATTACCAAAACCAGTTGCAAGCCGTTGAACCCTCTGAAAAAATCAGACTATCACAGCCTGTCGTCACGCTCCAGGATCAACCTAAGGCTCCCCGAACAGGCCGACAAGGCGTGACCTTGCCCCCCATTCAACCGCCTGTCCTACAACGACCTGTGATTTCTCCTGTCTACCAAAACAGCACACACAACGAAAGACCGATCCCAGGTTTTGATTGGATTACCGTGCTTTTGGGATTGCTAGCAACGCTGGCCGTCGGCGGATTGGTGCCGTTCTGGTTGTATATTTGGTTTAGCTTGCGAACTTTATCACAATAAATGCAATCTTTCCTACTGGCTGCTTCGATTCTTTCAGCGAATTTTGAAAATCTATCGGCGCAAATTAAAGCCGCTGAAAATGCAGGTGTGGATTGGATTCATTTCGACGTGATGGATGGGCATTTTGTCCCAAATTTGACCATGGGACCTTTTATTATTGAAACTTGTAGACGGGTCACAAACCTTCCGATAGATGTTCATCTAATGGTTAAAAGTCCCGCGAAATTTATCGATATGTATGCACAAGCTGGAGCAAGTCATATAAGCATACACATTGAAGGCAACCCGGCTGCAGGCGAGACAATAGAAAAAATCCGGAAAACAGGGTGCCAACCAGGTATCGTCTTGAATCCGGGTACTCCACCCAATGAAGTCCTTGATATATTACCCTTGGTGGACATTGTTCTGGTGATGACGGTTGAACCAGGTTATTCAGGGCAAGGTTTTTTACCTGAAGTCTTGAAGAAAATCAAACAAATTCGAACGATGATTAATCGTTTTAAAATTCCTCCTCACCTGGAAGTGGACGGCGGAATAAACACGAGAACATTGCCGCAAGCATTTACCGCTGGAGCCGATACATTCGTTTCCGCAACAGGAATATTTAAGTATCCAAATGGAATCAAACAAGGCGTTCGAGCGCTGCGTGATTCCATCAATGTCCCATCCAATACTTGAAAGCTAATGATTAACAGAACACATCCCGGACTTTATGCCCGGGATGTGTTATTCCTAAAAACATGGTAAACTTACGCGCTTTTACCCATTGTTCGGATGCACTTCGCGCACATGACTTTCTTAACCTTCCGTCCTTTGACCATCATCGAGACCTTCTGCAAATTTGGGCGAAAAGCGCGGTTTGTCGCCCGCATTGAGAAACTTCGATTATGTCCAAAAGAGGTGGTTTTTCCACATGCTTCACATTTTGCCATGGTTGTAAAAAATCCTTTCATGCAATAAAATACAAGGAATTCAGGAAAAAACTAGCCTGAAACAGTCAACGAGTATAACACAGAGCGTATCTATTTTCAAGAAGTCCGGGTTTTATAAAGAGGTAGTAATATGAGCGAAATTAATAATCCTTTGGGTAGCGTCTTCATTTCAGAGCGGGCGATCGCAACCATTGCCCACCAGGCGGCGTTGGAGTCGTATGGTGTTGTTGGATTAGCTGCCAAGAACGTCGTCGAAGGTCTTGCCCAGGTTATCGTGCGTGAGCCATTATCAGGTGTGGATGTTCAATATAACGGAGAAGGTATCCTGATTGACCTATACATTATCGTCGAGTATGGCACCCGGATTAAATCCGTTTCTGCAAGCGTATCAGATAGTGTTCGTTATCAGGTCGAGAAAACAGTGGGGTTACCTGTGCTTCAGGTCAATATCCACGTGCGCGGCTTGCGGGTTAGCAATCCGGATTAATCATGATAATGTATAACAGGAGCTACATGAGTTCAAAAATGAATGTCCCAGCTCACCCGGCGGATACGCCTGTGGGCCAATTATTTCTATTAAATGGTCAGGATTTAAAAATACTTATTGAATCCTCGATGGTTTGGCTGAAGACCAACCAACAAATCGTAAATTCATTAAATGTATTTCCCGTCCCCGACGGGGATACCGGTACAAATATGGTTCTGACTCTCCAGGCAGCCTGGAATGAAATCGCCGAATCTGGCGAAGTGAACATCGGCAGAATTGCCCATGCCGTATCACAAGGAGCTCTTCTGGGCGCAAGGGGTAATTCGGGTGTCATTCTCTCTCAATTATTGCGTGGTTTTGCCCGGGCGTTGGACAACCTGGAGGTGATGGATGCTGCCTTGTTTGTGACTGGTCTTCACGAAGCGCGCAATACGGCATACAAGGGTGTCGTCAGACCCGTTGAAGGCACCATCCTCACCGTGGCAAAAGATATAACCGCAGCCGCTGAACATGCTTTGTCTCAGACCAATAACCTGGTTGAGATCCTCGAGCAGATTGTCCAAGCCGCTGGAGAATCGGTGGAAAGAACACCAGAATTGCTTCCCATTTTAAAACAAGCTGGCGTGGTTGATTCTGGCGGAAAAGGTCTTTTCTACTTTTACGAAGGTATGCTGCGGTACTTGCGCGGCGAATCGCTTGATTCGCCTGATATCGCCATCCAACCCATTTCTGCGCTTAACCTTGAAAACACACTCGAAAGCATTGAACCTGGCCAGGATTACGAATGGGTGATTGACTTCCGTCCACTGGATAATTTTATTCTGGAAAAATTCTTTGACCAAATGAGCGAAGTGGGCACGGCGATCCAAGTGGGCGAAGGTGACGGAATGTACCGCCTTCATATCCACGTATCCAATGATAAAAGAGATCTTCCATTAAAAATCGTTAGCGACGAAGCCGTCGTATTAAAATGGACTGGCGAAAACCTCATCGCCCAAATGGAAGAACTGAATCATGCTTCTGCAGATTTGGTTAATTTCACAGAAATCCAACCTGGACAGATTGCAGTGGTCACCGTTTCACCCGGAAAAGGAATATCCAGAATTTTCGCCAGCCTTGGCGTTTCCGCAGTTGTCGAGGGCGGTCAGACCATGAATCCCAGCACAGAAGAAATTGTCAAGGCGTTTGAAAACCTACCAACCGATCAGGTGATCATATTACCGAATAATAAGAACATCATTCTAGCCGCAGAAGCCGCCAAAAACCTGACGGTCAAAAAAGTCAGGGTGATACCAAGTAAAAGTATTCCGCAAGGCTTGAGTGCCATGCTCCGATTGGATCCCGATGGCGACCTGGATGAAATTGCCGAAGAAATGGCTAATTCTCTGCATGAAGTGGACACTGGGGAAATCACCGTCGCGACCCGCAGTGTTGAACTGAATGGCATTCCAGTCCATGCCGGACAAGTGATTGCCCTGCATAACGGAATTTTGGTTAAGGCAGGAAGTTCGGTGGATGAAGCTGTGTTGGGTCTTTTAGGTGCTGCTGAAACGAATGACCGTGAACGAATCACATTGTTCTATGGTGCAAATATTAATCGCAGCGACGTAAATCACATTGTTGATCAAATACGCGACAATTATCCTAAGCACGAAATTGAGCTCCATGAAGGTGGGCAACCGCATTACCAGTTCATCATTGCCATCGAGTAACCTTCTATGGGCTCAATATGCATCGTAACAGATAACACTGCCCAATTTTCTCAACCGGCATTTCCTGGGCGGAATCTCGTGCATATACTTCCGACCAGAATTTTTATCATGGGCGAAGAAATCACCGAGACCCAACCGATTAAAGCCAGCGGACTACCCGACCATATCACCTCGCCAGGCCAGATATCAGTGAAACCGCCTGGGGTAGAAGATTTTCAAAAATTATTCAATGCTTTGGAACCGCACTTTTCAGAAATTTTTGTCATTCTTCCTTCGATCCATCTGATTAACAGCTACGAAATAGCCAGGGCTGCTACCAGAACGTTCCATGGCAGTATTAATCTCCATGTCATTGATTCTCAAACGACATCCATCGGCCTGGGTTATCTTGTGCAAACCGCAGCCGACGCAGCTGCTTCAGGCGCAACCCCAATCCAGATTGATCAGCTGGTTCGCTCAACGCTCAGCCGAATCTATGCAGTTCTTTGCACACCAAGCTTATCCTATCTACACAATACCGGAATAATCGATTCAGCCCAGGCTGTTATCGGTGAAATGTTAGCAATATTTCCGATTTTCACCCTTGAAGAGGGTGAATTCACCCCGGTTGATAAAGTTCGCAATCATCGGCATATCATTGAATTCTTTGAAGAATTCCTCGATGAATTCGAGTCTCTACAACATATCGGTCTATTACAAAGCAAATATCCTAACAACCAGGAAACCCGCATTTTCCGCGAGCATGTACAGACCAGCTTTCCAAAGATACCATTTACTGAGCACACCATTAACACGGCGCTGGCTTCCTTGATGGGGCCCACCTGCACAGGCCTTTTTCTGGTTGAATCTGGAACCCGGAAAATCCCCTCCTTCTAAAAATCCTGTAAAATGTGTATATGCCGGGATCGATCGAGAAATTAAGAAAATTCCTCGTCCTTGAAACAGACCGAGGTTTCGACAATCGAGCAGTCGTGGGAGGATTGAATAGGATTCTACCCGCTTGGGAATCTGAAGCCCTCGCTGAAAACCTTGACCCCCTCTGGGTCGAAATGGTCGTTAAGAAAATTATTGAATATGCCGAATTGGACCAATCCGGACGGCGGTCTGCTGTCGATGTTTTACTGGGGGCTTGTGACGTTTATTCCACAGAGCATAGACCATCTGACCGCCAACCTCAACAACGGACGCCTTCTACCAAGCAACAATCCCCTATACAAGTCATCGCGCCCATCGGTCGCGAACATACACCACTAGAATACAGGACAAGAAAGGCTGCCAACACTCGCCAGCTGCCTCAATCAGGCGATGCAGGCCTGGATTCGCCTGTGACTGTGATCAACGGGGTTGGCCCTCAGAATTCATTCACGTTGCGCA
>CAZCBJ010000155.1:0-9543 GCA_964496705.1 uncultured Anaerolineaceae bacterium
GGGTGAGCGCGGGGGTGGGGGTAGCCTGTGGCGTTGCAGGGGCGCAGGCGGTTAAGAGCAGGAGTATTAAACTGGCAAGACGCCGGATACTGCCTTTCATGAATGTCCTTTCATTCACACATCTGTTGATCACTGGTAAAGGTCGCTCGCATGACTCTAGTATATACCCGCCCAAATCGGGCAAGCATATTCCAGGTTCGCCTGGCAGACAGCCGGGATATCGACCCGAGGCCAGAAGCCCAGCCGGCGCATGCCTTTGGCGAGATGGCACAGAGGAAGCCCCATCACACAGGCAAAACATTGGCGAAAATTTTCGACCGGGCGAAAGATGCGATGCTGAATGGCATATGCGCCGGCTTTGTCCAGCGGGTCGCCGCTTTCAATGTAAATATCAATTTCTTTGTCGCTGTAGAACCGCATGCTGACATCTGCCTGGCACACCTCGAGCGCGGTTTGTTGGGAGGCGAAGTCATACAACGCCAGGGCAGTCATCACCTGGTGAGTGCGGCCACGCAACTGTTGCAGCATGCTGCGCGCCTGGAGGGCATCCGCGGGCTTGCCCATCAGTTCGCCTCCATCCACCACGACGGTATCAGCCGCCAGAATCACCCGATTGCCGGGAGCATGCTCACGAGCGGCGCACATTTTGTCCAGTGCCAGGCGCTGCACATAGCTGGATGGGTCTTCTTCGGGATGCGGGCTTTCATCCACATCTGAAGGCTGGCAGGTGAACGGCCAACCGGTCCATGAAAGCATTTCTCGGCGACGGGGTGAATTGGATGCCAGGATGATGGCAACGGATGAATCGCGATTCAGCCTTCAGTGGCTGGTCAGGATGCTTGCAGCTTTTCTGTTTATTCGGTTAATAAGGGTGGAGCATTGTATAATAGATTGACTTCCCATAGTGATTTTATTATTTATTGGGGTGCTGTACTCAAGGAGAATACCATGTTAAAACGTGTTTTACCCGTTATCGCGGTTTTTACACTGGTTGTTCTGGCCTGTAATGCGCCCGGCAGTCAACCTGCGGCACCGGCGGTGATTCCGACCGTTGATCAGAGCGGGCAACAAACGCAGATGGCTTTAGACCTGAAGGCGACCCTGCTTGCGGTGCAGGCCTCCACGTTGGAAGCGCAGGAAAATCAGGCTCGAGACGATGAGCCGGATGCCACACAACCAGCAGCGCAGGATTTACCCACCTATACTCCTTATCCAACTTACACACAGCCGCCGGAAGACACACCTGAACCCGAAGCCACCCCCACTCAGGACATGCAGGCGCGCATCAAGGCCGCCAATGTGTTGGTATTCGAGGATGTACGCGGGTATTACAGCCTGAACCCGTTGGTCAGCCAGGCGGTGAAGAATATGAATTTTAGCGGAGGCAAGGTGGTCAATGTTGGCGACGCGGTGGGTGATCTGATGGGAGAATTGAATTCACCCACTCGCTGGGACCTGATCATCATCTCGTCTGAGGTGCGCACGGGTGTGCGTGGAGAATTCTGGGACATGGTCAGCAGCCAGGTGAACAAGGACGTCGCCTTGATTGCCGAAGTGTGGTACGTGGATGATACCTACTTTGATAAGCTGGATGATTTGATGGGCAAATGCGGAATTGCCCTGCAGCGTGAATGGGCGCGCCCTACAAATTACAGCACGTTGGATTATTCCATTTATTGGCTGCAGCCTGACCATCCCCTGTTCTCGATTAAGAACATCGTAGGTCCGCTGGTCACTCCGACAATTTACTGGATGAATGATGCAGGTGATTTGATCAAATTGGGGCCGGGTGGGGATGCCCAGCTGCTGGCTGGCACACAACCCAGTGCGCCGTCTTCCTATGGCGTGCTCGCCACCTGTCTGGAGGGACGCATGGTGTTCCAGACGTTCGCCACGCACGATTACCGCGATTCGCAGACGGTGCCGTTGTGGGAAAATTACATCGTCTATACACTCACCAATCATTTCAAGAAGGTTCCATAAGTTTTATCGGCAATTTGTCTGTTTTTTGTCAGAACATTGTAGGCTGGCGGTGGTTTTCTTGAGCCCAAAAATGGGCTAATATGGAAGGGAGGAGTATGCCCGTCTTGACATTTCCCGATTCTGTTACCCTGGAACGCGATTTTTTACGGAAGAAAGGCTGACCTGGCAAAAGTTGAACGCTTGCTGCTGGGTGGCAGTCGGGTGCCCTTTGTCATTTTGGGCGAACGGCGGGTGGGGAAAACCTCTTTCCAGACGGTCAGTATAGGGCGGTTGGTGAACCGCGCGGAGCGGAAAATTGTGCCGCGTGGTTGGAATCTTTCAGATGGGCGGGATGGTCATCCCGCCATTTGTCTATTCCAGTCACGAATCAGTGGAACGCATGGCTGGAGAGGTGGGCAAGGGACAGAGTTTTCGCATCCTGCTGGATAACCAGGATCCCAAGCTGGAGGCGCAGGTGATGGCGGAGTTGGAACAAAATTTCAAGCGCACGGGCATTCGCGTAGCAGGTATGTTGTCGGGCAGCCTGATGCGCACGCAACAATCCAGCTCGATCAACATCTTGATCTATTCACTGCTGGTGATGGCTGTGTTGATCGCGCTGGTGGGGGGCATAGGACTGATGGGCACGATGATCTTGAATGTTCTGGAACGCAGCAAAGAAATCAGCGTGATGCGCTCGATTGGCGCGCGCAACGGCGATATTTTTGGCATGGTGATCGCGGAAGGCATTATGATTGGCCTGATCTCATGGGGGTTGGGCACGCTGGCCTCGATCCCGATCGGCAATTTTCTAAGCCAGGTAACCGGGCAGGCGTTCCTGCGCTCGACGTTGATATTCCAATTTGCGCCAGTGGGTTTTGCGCTTTGGGCAATTGTTGTAGCGATTCTTTCTCTGCTTGCCAGTTTTATCCCGGCTTTAAACGCTGTGCGCCTGACCGTGCGCGACGTGTTGGCTTACGAATAGGCGCGTTCTTCTCCAACAGGCGGCAGTGCAGCCGCCTGTTCGTGGTTAACTATGTATAATTCAGTTGTATTTATGCCTGTTTTTAAGCCGCCCGGGAGGTTATGTAGATGGAAATTGTCCCCGAAACCGTTCTCCGTGACCGCTATCGCATCATTCGCCAGTTGGGTCAGGGCGGCATGGGCGCAGTTTACCTGGCCTATGACATCTCCCTCGAACATGCGGTAGCAGTCAAGATGAATCGCAACCGATCCAATGAAGCCTCAACCCAGTTCCTGAAGGAAGCGCGTCTGCTGGCTTCGTTGCGGCATCCCAACCTGCCGCGGGTGATTGATTATTTTATCCTCGATCAGGATCAATTCCTGGTGATGGACTACGTTGCCGGAGATGATCTGGGCAAGCGTATGGAGAATGAGGGACCGCAACCGGTGGAGTTGGTGGTTAAATGGGCCAATGAGCTGGGCAGCGCGCTCAACTACCTGCACAGTCAGACTCCCCCCGTCATCCACCGTGACATTAAACCCTCCAACATCAAGTTGACTGAGGAGGGCGAGGTGATTTTGGTGGATTTTGGCATTGCCAAAGCAGCAGATACCTCGCAAATGACAGCCGCCGGAGCGTTTGGTTATACACCCGGTTATGCCCCGCCGGAGCAGTACGGCTCTGCGCGCACCGGGCCATTCTCCGATCAGTATGCTTTTGCTGCGACGCTCTATGCGTTATTGACCGGTCAGCGCCCGGTAGACAGCGTACAGCGCGCCTTGGGCGAGGCGGTGCTTTCACCGATGAACCTGCTCAACCCGGCAGTGCCAGGCCACGTGCAGGCGGCTGTTGAGCGCGCCATGTCCTCACGCCCCGATGAGCGGTTCGCCAGCGTGGTAGATTTTGTACATGCATTGAATGAGCCGACGGTGATGTCCGGCACCCGCCCGATGGCGGATCCAACTTTACGCGCACAGCCAACCGTGCAATCTGCGCCACAAGATGCAACCGTCGTCTCAGCGAGGCTGTTTGCACCTCCTATGCCCGCGCCGGCTGTTTCCGCGGCGCCCAAAAAAGGCATGCCGGTGTGGGTTTGGCTTCTGGCGGGTGCGGCGGTGATGTTGATTGGTCTATTGGTCGTTGCCAGTGGCGCGGGCTGGTTTTGGATGCAAAACAACGCGCGGCAGACGCAGACTGCGGCAGCCTTGGCGGTCGTTGCGGCGCAAGCCACGCCCACTTCTCAAGTGGACACGCCGCTGCCGCCGTCAGTCAGTGATACGCCCGAACCCAGCCCGACAACGCTTCCACCCACCGATACGCTGGAACCATTGCCTGCGCCCAGCGATACACCCGCTCCAACCCAGACGCCCCAGCCGGTGAAACTGGGCGGCGGACGGGCGTTGGCTTTTATCAGCGACCGGGCGGATGGGAAAACCTCACAGGTGTGGAGCATGCAGGTTCACCGCGATAAAAACGGCAATCCTGTGGCAGGAGAACTGGCTCAGTTGACCTTCGATGAAAGCAGCAAGCTCCAATTGGCCTGGTCGCCGGACGGAAACCGGCTGCTTTACGTGGCAGCGGGGAGCGACACCGCCAACGGTTTGGAGATTTTTATTTTGGATTTCAGCACTCCAGGCGCCGCGCCGGTCAACCTTAGCCAACGCAAGGGCGATGACACTGATCCAGCCTGGTCGCCGGACGGCAGATTGATTGCCTTCACCGGTCGCAAAGCGGACGGTATCCCGCAGGTATATATGATGAATGCTGACGGCAGCGGAACGGTAAGGGTCAGTTGTGAATATGAGGAAGGCTGCCCTGCCTGGCGGACGCGTGAATGGCTGATGTATGTCATCGCTGTGGCCGGCAATCATTATCTCTATTTGCGCAATGAGGTCAATGGTGCGGTTCCCACCCCAAAATCCTACCTGACCCCCATTTGCCCAACACCCGAAGCCTACGGAGTGCCAGTCCCGTATGACGCAGGTGAAATTTTCGGGCGTTTTGGACAGGTCGCCGATCCGGTAATTTCGCCTGACGGCAGCAGCATCGCTTATGTGCGCGTTGAAGGCGGGTATCAGCGTTCTGAAGATGTGCCCAAGCGGCGCACGCGAATCTTTGTGGCGGACTGGAATGCGCGCGGAGCGGAGACCACTCAGTTGACCGACACTTTCAAGGACCGCGAACCTGCCTGGGCGCCAGACGGTCAATGGATTGCCTTTACTTCAGAGCGCGACGGCGATATGGAAATTTACATCATGACCAATACCGGCTTGCTGCAGACCAACCTGAGCAGTCATGCCGGGCGTGATTTCTCTCCGGTCTGGCAGCCTTAAGAATAGGTGTCAGGAGAGAATAATTTTAATAATATGATCATTTACACGTGACAAAGCTGCCTCAATAGAGTATAAACGGTTGAGTTTTTTATTGGCATTCTTAATGGAGGCGTGCGCATGTTGCACATCCTGGTTGGCATCGGAATCTTGGTCTGCGCGGTGATGGCCATCGTCGCCCGTAGATTGCTGACCTCGGCTTTATGGCTGGCGGGTACCAGTGCGCTGCTGGCGCTGCTGATCTATATGCTCGGAGCGCCTGAGATCGCAGTGATTGAGTTGAGCGTGGGCGCCGGTCTGGTGACGGTATTGTTTGTGTTTGCCATCAACATCGCCGGCGAGGATGTGTCCACGGTGAAGAGCCTGATCCCCCGCCCGCTGGCTTGGGGGTTGCTGGCAGCGGCGGTGGCGCTGGCGGTATGGATGTTCCTTCCGGGAATCCACACCCCGATGGCTGAAATCAATCCGCGCCCGTTCGCCTTTGTTGTCTGGCGCGATCGGGCAGTGGACGTGTTCCTTCAGGCAGCGTTGATTTTCACTGGAGTGCTGGGTCTTCTGGGGTTGTTAGCTGAAGGCCAGCCGGACGGTGGAAAGGATCGAGCATGATCCAATCGCCGCTGGTCATCGTTTTTATCTGCGTATTTCTGCTGTTCGCCATCGGATTGTATGCGCTGATGGTGATGCGCAATTTGATTAAAGTGGTGATTGGGCTGCAAATCCTGGGCAAGGCCGCCGTGCTGGCGCTGGTGGCGGCCGGGCACCTGCAGGGGCAGGTCAACACTGGTCAGAGTCTGGCGCTGACCGTGATCGTGGCTGACACAATCGTGGCGGTGATGGGATTGGCGCTGGCGGTGCAGGTGCGGCGCTTTTTTGGCACACTGGATATTAAAGCTTTGAGCCAGTTGAAAAGATGACCATGTCTGCATATCTCTTGCTGCTTACCATGATCATCCCCTGGTTGGGCGCCTTATTGGTCTGGCTGGTGGGCGACCAGCATCCACGCTGGCAGCACGGCCTGGCGGTGGTGTTTTCGTTGGCCGGAGGCGTAGCTGCGCTGGCATTAATCCCCTACCATTCTGCCCAGACGGCTTTGAAAATTTCCCTGGGCGGCGCGTTCGGCGATTTTACCTTCATCGCCGACGGCTTGAGTGTATTTCTGACCGCGGTGGCTTCGGTCATTGGCAGCCTGGCGGTGGTCTTTTCGGTCAATTATATGCGCGGTGAAGCCCAATTGGGCCGTTACTATGCTCTTGTGCTGCTGTTCATCGGCGCAATGTGCGGGCTGGTGCTGACTAGCAATCTGCTGCTGTTGTTTGCCTTCTGGGAAATCACCGCGCTTTGTTCTTACGGACTGATCGCGTTTCACAATGACGATCCCAAAGCGGTGGCGGGCGGCATCAAAGCTTTGGTTGTCACCCAGATTGGCGGGGTGGGACTGCTGGTGGGTGCGCTGTTGATTTACAGCCAATTCCGCATCCTGGACATCTCGCTGTTCCTGCAGATCGCTGAAGATATGCCAGCCCGGTGGCTGGCACTGATGGCTTTCGGCTTTCTGGCGGCGGCCGCCGCCAAATCGGCGCAATTCCCGTTTCAAACCTGGTTACCG
Organism: uncultured Anaerolineaceae bacterium; assembly: GCA_964496705.1. Taxonomy (GTDB): domain Bacteria; phylum Chloroflexota; class Anaerolineae; order Anaerolineales; family Anaerolineaceae; genus CAZCBJ01. The sequence goes on from CAZCBJ010000155.1 coordinate 6,863, forward strand.
GATGCGATGGAGGCACCTACGCCCATCAGCGCGCTAATCCATGCGGCGACCATGGTCAACGCTGGCGTGTACCTGCTGGCGCGCTTCTATCCGGCGTTTGAAAATGTACCCGGCTGGCGGACGGCGGTCATGCTGGTGGGGATGCTATCGGCGCTGCTGGCCGCGCTGATGGCGCTGACGGCGGTTGACTTGAAGCGTGCCCTGGCTTATTCCACCGTCAGCCAACTGGGTTTCATGGTTTATGCGGTGGGGGCGGGCGGAATCTTCGCCAGTCAATTTCACTTGCTCAATCATTCCGTGTTCAAAGCGCTGCTCTTCCTGGGCGCCGGGGCGGTGATCCACTCGGTTGGCACGCGCGACATGGGTCAGATGGGCGGATTGGGCAGGCAGATGCCCTGGGTGCGGCTGGTTTTTATCATCGGCTCTTTGGCGTTGGCAGGCGTTCCCATCTTGAACGGGTTCTGGAGCAAGGAGTTGATCCTGGAAGCCGGCCTGGAACACGGCAACCCGGTGTGGATGCTGGCCATGATGCTGGCTGTGGCTGGGTTAACTGCGTTGTACACGCTGCGCATGGTTGTCCTGGTTTTCTTTGGTAAGCCGCGCAGCCACTTGCACGTTCATAAAGTCGGAAAAGCGATGCTCGTTGCCTTGATCCCGTTGGCCGTCGGCGCCTTGACCACCTGGCTGCTGGCTGGGCCCTTCGATCAGATGTTGGCTAAAACGCTCCCCTTCCACGAGCTCAGCGCGCATCCTACGCTGGAAATTCTCACCGAGGTGCTGCTCGCGCCGATCACCCTGGCGGCAATGGGGGCGATCCTGATGGCGCTGGTTATTTGGTGGCAGCGCCGCGCACTGAAGGGATTTTGGCAGACTGGTAAAGGCCTGCGCGGAGCGGCGGAGCACAGCTTTGGCTTTGAAGCCGCCAATCGTGTCATGGTGAATGGGCTGCAGGCAGCCGCGGAATGGATGCGCGCATCGCAATCGGGCTTGTTGAGTTGGAATGTTTTTGCGATTGCTGCCGGATTGCTGGTGGTGTTCATCCTTCTGGCGGTGGGAGGCTGATGCGATGAATAGTGTCAACCTCATGATTTGGCTACTGGTGCTGCCGCTGGTTTCTTCGCCGCTGATTTATCTGGCCGGGCGGTTGCAGTTACGGCGCAGTGGGAGCGCATCCCTCTCGCGCTGGCTGGCTGTGGCTGCCTTGCTCGGCACAGCCGTGCTGCTGGTTCCGCTTGCCCGGCAGGCTTTCATCCGAAATGTGGTTGGATTCACCTATGCCGATATTTCCCTGCGCATGGACGGCATCGCTCTTATATTGGCTGGAATGGTTTTATTCCTGGGGTTGATGGTCTGTCTGTTCTCGTTCACCTACATGAAAAACGAGGTGGGCGAGGAGAAATTCTACGCGCTGCTGCTGGCATTGGTGGCAGCGATTATCGGTCTGGGCTGTGCCGAGGATTTGTTTAACCTATGGGTCTGGTTTGAGTTGATGGCGGTGTCTTCCTACCTGCTGGTGGCTTTTTATCGCGAACAGAAGGCATCCTTGGAAGCGGGCGTGAAGTATCTGGTGCAAAGTGCGGCAGGCTCGGTGCTGGTCTTGCTGGGGATCGCGCTGGTGTACGCCCACTCCGGCAGCCTCAGTATGGAATTGCTCGCGCTGAGCAACTTTGGACGCCAACCGTTGTTGTTGACCGCCGGCGGGTTGTTCCTGATTGGATATGGGGTGAAAACCGCCCTGGTGCCGCTGCACACGTGGCTACCCGACGCCCATTCTCAGGCGCCCAGCGGGATCAGTGCGATGCTCTCAGGCATAGTCATCGAGGCGGGGTTGGTGGCATTGCTGCGCTCGGTGGGCTGTATTTCTTCGACCAGCCCACTGTGGGGTGTTCTGATCCTGGGTTTTGCCGCGGTGAACATCTTCTTGGGCAATATCATGGCCTTACGCCAGGTACAGATCAAACGTCTGCTGGCTTATTCCTCAGTGGCGCACATGGGCTACATGCTGCTGGGTTTGGGGATTGGCATCACTTTCAGCCGCGGCAACGGTTCGGAAGGCGCCTTTTTCCATCTGATCACCCACGGATTGATGAAAAGTCTGGCATTCCTCGCCGCGGGTGGGCTGCTATATGCATTGCACCTTTCGCGCGGCGACCATGAGCCGTTGGTGCTGGACGATTTGAACGGGGCTTCGCGACGTTATCCATTGACTGCATTATTCTTCAGTATGGCGGCGCTGGGTCTGGGAGGGCTTCCCCCACTGGCAGGTTTTATGTCCAAATGGCAAATCTTCATGGGGGCTGTACAAACGCAAAACCCCTGGGCGATTGGCCTGGTGGTCTTTGCCGCGCTCAACAGCGTGCTCTCTCTGGGTTACTACGCGCCGCTGGTCAACCGACTGTACCGGCGCGAACCCGGCGAACGGGTAATGCAAGGCAATTCGCTGACCCTCTGGATGGTGCTGCCCATGCTCATCCTTGCGCTGCTGGTGCTGCTGCTGGGTATATGGCCGGCGCCGGTGAGGATGTTCACTGATTTTGCCGCCAATGCGTTGGCGGCCAGTTTTGGTTATTGACAGGTAGCGTATGGATATCCTCCTTTCTCCCCCGTTGGCTTTTTTGATCTACATTTTGCTGGTGGCGTTACTCTCATTACTGGGCAAATCGATGGCCGGTCCACAGTCA
>CAZCBJ010000156.1:0-9514 GCA_964496705.1 uncultured Anaerolineaceae bacterium
AAGAAGGCATGATCCTTCCAGAACTGCGCGGCGGCAACCGGCTGGCATTGGACGTCAAGGTACCCGCGCGCAGTGAGATCCTCGCCCGCATCGGCACCACCAAAACAATCGTCACCCAAACCGAGGCGGTTGCGCTGGGCATCGTCCCCGGCGAGATCGACAACGAAGCTGCGCTGCTCAATCAACTTTCCATTCTGACCGGGCTGACTCCGCAGGCCATTCGCATCCTGTATGCCAATGCCGGCCCCAACTGGTATATTCCGGTAGGTGAAGCTGCTTTGGCCGACGTGCAGGCGCGCTATGATAAACTTGCCGGTCTTGGCGGGCTGCGCATGAATAATTTCACTTCCCGGTTCTATTACGAAGGTGGCATCGCCCCGCATGTCACCGGTTATGTGCTTTCGATCTCCCCCGAAGAGCTGGAAGATTACAAGCGCAAAGGCTACCTGGGGGATGAAAAAGTTGGCGCGGCAGGCCTGGAAAAATGGGGAGAAGAATATCTGGCAGGCAAGCGCAGCGCCTCGCTTTACGTGGTTGACCAACAGGGACAAATCGTCACCCGACTGGCTTCGGCGGAGGCCAAACCCGCCCAGGCCATCACCATGACCATTGACCGCGATCTTCAATTGGGAGTCCAGCGCGCCATTGCCGGTTTCCGCGGCGCAGTGGTGGTGCTGGAGCGCGACACCGGCCGCGTGCTCGCTATGGCGTCATCACCCGGCTTTGATCCCAACCTGTTTGAACCCAGCAACTACAACAGCGGCTACCTTCTGGGCGAGATTTTCGGCTCGGGAAACCGTCCATTGGTCAACCGGGCCACCCAGGGCACTTATCCCCTCGGCTCCGTGTTCAAGATTGTCACCATGGCGGCTGCCCTGGAGTCGGATCTATACACTGCTGACACCAAGTACGATTGCGGTTACGAATTCAAAGAATTGGAAGGGGTAACCCTTTACGACTGGACCTACGAAAAGGATTATCCTCCTTCCGGTGAATTAAATTTACAGGAAGGGTTAATGCGCTCTTGTAACCCTTACTTTTGGCACATTGGACTGGACCTTTACCGCCAAAAAGGCGGCACTTTCCTATCTGAAATATCGCGCGGGTTTGGATTGGGCAAATCCACCGGTATTCAACAGGTGGCCGAGAGCGAGGGCAATATGCCCGACGCCGCCAACGATGGCGACGGCACCCAGTTGGCCATCGGGCAAGGCACCATGCTGGGCACTCCGCTTCAAGTGGCCATGTTCACCGCTGCGGTTGGCAATGGGGGAACGCTCTACCGCCCACAGGTGGTTGAAAAGGTTGAAGCCCCCGACGGTACGATCAACCTGAAATTTGAGCCACAATCGCGCGGACAGCTTCCGGTGAAACCAGAAAACCTGAAAATCATCCAGGAAGCCATGCGCATGGTGGTGGCCAACCGACGGGGAACCGCCCAGAAAGTGTTCGCCGGACTGGATGTGATGATATTTGGCAAGACCGGCACCGCCCAGAACCCGCACGGCGAAAAGGCGCATGCCTGGTTTGCAGGTTACACGGATGACAAACGAGATGGTTATCCCGAGATAGCGGTGGCAGTGTTGGTTGAAAATGGCGGCGAAGGCTCCGAGATTGCCGCTCCCATCTTCCGACGAGTTATCGAGTTGTATTATTACGGAAAACCGCTGCGCCTCTATCCGTGGGAAACCAGTTTCTACGTGACCCAGACGCCCACCTCGCTGTACACCAGCACACCCATACCCTCTGAGACCCCAGCGCCAGAGGATAACCCTCCGCCAGAAACCGAGGCAACCGCAACACCCATCCAATGAGTCATCCAACGCTGCCTGGCACCGTTCTCCGCCAGCAATCCGGTTTTTTTCAAGTGCAGACCGACCGAGGCGTGGTAGTCTGCCAATTGCGCGGTCGGCTAAAAAAAGGCCCCATCGAAGGAGACATCGTTGCCATCGGTGATCGGGTTGAGATTTCGCTGCAGCCTGATGGAACTGGTTCCATCGAAACGGTTGTGCCGCGACAGCGCGCCCTGGTGCGTCTGGACCCGCGCCCCAAAGGCGTTTACCAGCAGGTGTTGGTGGCTAATATTGACCAGGTGGTGCTGGTGTTTGCCTGCGCCCATCCTGCCCCCCACCCGCGCATGCTGGACCGCTTCCTGGTCATCTGCGAGAAGCAGGAACTGCCGGTGTTCATCGTGGCCAACAAATTAGATCTGACCGATCCCGAAACGCCGCGCCAGATCTTTGAACGATACCCGCCTCTGGGTTACCCGGTGATCTACACCTCGGTGCGTAGCAAATTCGGAATAGAGATGCTGCGCGAACGACTGGTGGGGCGTGTGTCTGGACTGGCCGGTCCATCCGGCGTGGGAAAATCCAGCCTGCTCAACGCTATTCAGCCTGAGCTGGGGCTGGCAACCCGCGATATCGGCAAATACGGCGACCGTGGACGCCATACCACCGTGGTGCGCGAGATGTTTGCGTTAAAGGAAGGTGGTTTTGTTATCGACCTGCCCGGTCTGCGTTCACTGGCGTTGTGGGATACCGAACCGGAAGAATTGGATGGTTACTTCCCGGAAATCAGCCCACTGGTGCAGCACTGCCAGTTCAGTGATTGCACCCACCAGTCCGAGCCGGGCTGCGCCGTTCTCCAAGCGGTGGAACAAGGCCTGGTTCACCCGGAACGCTATCAGAGCTACCTGCGTTTGCGTTTTGGCGAAGGGTAGATCAACCCGGATTTTTCGCCGCCTGGTAATCGCTGTATCCGCCGCCGTAGCTGGTCAAAAGACCGGTTTCCAGGTCCACGATGCGCGTCGCCACCCGGTCGAGAAAATAGCGGTCGTGGGAAATTACCAGCACGGTGCCTTCGAACTCCTGCAACGCATCTTCCAACACCTCAGCGGATGCGATGTCCAGATGATTGGTGGGCTCATCCAACAACAAGAAGTTAGCCCCCGAAAGCATCAACAGCGCCATCTGCAGGCGCGAACGCTCTCCCCCGGAGAGCATGTTGACCGTCTCGTGAGTCTGGCGGTACCCAAACAAAAATTTTTTGAGGAATGCCACTGCACGCTGCTCAGAAAAATTCCTCGCGAAGCGGATGGTATCCAGCACGGTTTGCGACGGTTGCAGCGTTTCATGTTCCTGAGCGTAATTCGCTGTTCGGATGCTGGGGCCAATCTCCACCGTCCCCGCGTCCGCCTGCTCCTGCCCGAGCAGGATACGAAACAACAGCGACTTTCCTGCCCCGTTCGCCCCCACCAACCCCACCCGCTCGCCGTGCATGATGAGCAAATTCAACCCATCCAGAACGCTCAGGTAGTTTCCATCGTCCAGGTGGAAGCCTTTCCGCAATCCACTGACCTCCAGAACCTTCTGCGAACCGGTCCAACCTGCCAACTCCAACTGCATCCGCGGACGATCCACCATCGGTTTATCGATGCGCTCGATCTTGTCCAGGCGTTTCATGATGCTCTGCCCGCGGCGGATGAATTTGTTGTTGTCATACAACCGTCCCCACAGCATGAGACGCCTGGCAGTTTGCTCCAATCGGGTAATTTCCTTCTGCTGCGCTTTAAATATTTGCTGCTGGCGGGTCAGACTCATCTGTTTTTCAAAAGCATATTCTGAATAATTACCCGGAAAAAGGGTCAGCATTCCATCTTCCAACTCGGCGATTTCATCCACCACCAGATCGAGCAGGTAGCGGTCATGTGAAACGATCAACACCGCACCGGGGTAATTGCGGATGAACTGCTCCAGAAAAGCCTTTCCCTGCATGTCCAGATGATTATCTGGCTCATCCAGCAGCAGCAGGCGCGGTTGGCGGATGAGCAGGCAAGCCAGCCCGACCAGCTTCTTTTCGCCGCCGCTGAGTGTGTCAGTGCGCAGATGAATCCGCTCAGCCGAGAAACCCAAATCAGCCAGAATACTGCGCACCCTGCCCTCATAACCCGGCCCACCCAGGCGCTCATAGGCAGCCAGCAGGCTCTGCTGCTGCTCCAATGACCGGGATAATAGGCGCTCATCGCCGTACACTTCCGGCTTATGCAGGTCCTGTTCCACCTGATTTAAAGCCCGCTCCACCTGCGCCAATTCCTCGCCCGCATCCAGCACCACCTCCCATATGGTGCGACCCGCCTCCACGGTCACATCCTGAGGAAGGTAACCAACACTCAAACCACGCTGGCGCGCCAGAAAGCCGCTGTCCGGCGCCAACTCCCCGGCGATCAGTTTCAACAAGGTGCTTTTCCCACAGCCGTTGGGCCCCACCAATCCCACCACACGGTCATCGTGAATTTCCCAGCTTAACTCACTGAAGACCGCATCTCGAAAATACGAATAGGTGACGTGGTCAATGTTGACAGCGATCATGGGCATATCTCAATCCAACACCCGCGCGCTTTGCAGAATATCTTGCGCAGCGTCGGGAAAAATACCCAGCTCCCAGGCCAGGTCCAACAAAGTGTAACGCGAACGGTAACGACCGCCGAACAGCAGCGCCTCCACCCCATCCTCGCGGCTGCGTTGGATACCCGCGAGGGTCAGCGGTACACCTGCTACCGCCAAACGGGCGCGGATCGATTCAAAATGCCCCACATAGGGGTCCAGCGCCTGCCACAGTTCATCCCAGCCTGTAATGATGCGGCGGACGAATGCCAGATACTGATCATCGGGTAGATATTTGGCGCGCGCCACAGCATTGAACGATTCTGCCTTATCTCCGAAATGGGCTCGGTTCTCAGATTCTATTTGGTCCAGCGTCGGGCGTTCGCGCAGCAAACGCTGCGGGCAAAATTGAGCCGGGTTCAGCCTCCGCACATAGGCATACATCGCCAGCATGATCATCGTCCCCACCCCCACCTGGGCGCCGTGGAGATTCTGGGGTGCGTTGCGCAAGTGGGTCATCAGATCCCAGAAATGCGACAAGACATGCTCGGCGCCGGATGAGGATGAGGTCTCGCCATCCAGCACCGTCATCGAATAACCCGAAATGAGAATGGCTTCAGAGAGATGCTGGATGGCCTGCGGATCGCGCCGGCGGATATCTTCAGCCGCGTCCAGGTAGCGCCGCTCATGGGCGGCAGTCATCTGGAAAGGCAGGGGGCAAAAATAGGCGCCTTTTAATTGCTGACCGAGTTTCCAGTCAGCATTGCAAATGGCCCGCGCGGCCAGGTCGCCCATGCCGGCATGGATCATGGCCATCGGCGCGTCCTTCAGGATTTCAGCATCCATCACCACCGCATCAGCCGGGTTGAGCCATTCGCTGAGCTTGATCCCCTGTTTGGTGATGGTCGCAGTAATGGAAGTGTATGCGTTCATCGAAGGCGCGCTGCCCAGCGTGATGAACGGCCGGCCGATGCGCGTCGCGATCCACTTGGTCAGGTCGCAGATCACCCCTGAACCGGCTCCAATCAACAGGTCCGCCTGCGGTGAAACCTGCGCGGCAGCCTGATCACCCACCACATCTTCCGAGTCCAGCAGGCTGCCTTTTTCTCCCAGCGCCAACGGATGCATTCGAAAACCTATCCGTTCGAGCGGTGCGATCACAGATGCCTGGATGATTTCCTCGATGGCGCGGTCGTAGACCACCCACGGCGCGCGGGCTGCCCCTCCCAGGATTTTTTGGGCGATAGTGGGGATTTGCGCAAGCACACCCGAACCGCTTTCCACAATACCAAATGGGATTTTATGCACCCGACCGCAATGCGGGCACTCGAAGGAAGTGTTGGCCAGCTCGGATGAATTGCGCCCCAGGTAATCCTGTAAATCGATGATGGTTTGCATACGGTACCCTGACGGTTGGATTCAACCCTCTCCTTGGCTGAGCGCCAGCATCACACAGGAGTGGTCGGCGGGATTATAACGCAATCGGGCGTAGCCTGCGTCGCCAAACGATAACCATGCGCCTGCGCCGTTAATCAGCAATGGGACATTAAAAATGGCGCGTAAAGTGGCATTGAGAATACCGCCGTGAGCCACCACCAGGGTACGCCCCGGCCCTCGCCTGACCAAAGCCTGCGCCACCCGGCCCGCGCGCAGATGCAAATCCCATTCGCTTTCTCCGCTGCCGCACAGCGGTTCATAAACGATGATGCCCAGGCTTTCATCCAGCCGTTCAGCCCACTGGCGGAGGCTCATTCCCTGGCCAAAATGCTCATATTCTTCATCCACGCCAAGGCCCACCCCCATCACAAGCCGCCCATTGGAAAGCTGATCCAAGTTGGCTGTTTCACGCGCCAGCAGCCACGGCAGGCGGCGCGGTACCGGGGTCACTGTGGTGCCCAGGCGGATGCGGCTGGTGGACAAAGCCATCGCGGTCAGCGCAATCCAGGGAATGACCAGATGGGGTTACGATAACACAATCCACCATTTGACAGCCGCTGCCAAGTATGTTAAGTTTTACTCATCCAACTTTCAGGCAGATTTGCGTCTGTCATCAAATGTCAATTCGGCCCCATGATACTCGGAGGACACATGCAAAAGCCCCGCGCTCGCGACCTCGGCATCCCGTTTGAAGGCACCCCGGGGACATGGAATGCGATCACCGATGTGGACGGCGTGACGGTTGGCCAGGTCACGTTGATCTCCGGATCAGGTCGCCTGGTGGTTGGTCAGGGCCCCGTGCGCACCGGCATCACCGCCATCTGTCCGCGCGGCGGCGATTTCGGCGAGGTGTTCGCCGCCTGGCATTCGCTCAACGGCTGCGGCGAAATGACCGGCACCACCTGGCTGGAGGAATGCGGCTTTCTATACGGCCCGGTCATGCTCACCAACACCTACAGCGTAGGCGCAGTGCATCAGGCCACCATCGATTGGGTACTGCGGAATCAAGGCGGGCCTTTCGGCATGCCGCTGGTGGCTGAAACATACGACGGCTTTTTAAATGACATTCAGGGTTTTCATGTCAAAGCAGAACACGCCTGGCAGGCGCTGGATAGCGCAGTCAGTGGTCCGCTGGCCGAGGGCAATGTGGGCGGCGGCACGGGAATGATCTGCCATGATTTCAAGGGCGGCATCGGCACCGCTTCGCGCCGGTTGAGCGAAGCTGACGGAGGTTATGTGTTGGGCGTGCTGGTGCAGGCCAATTACGGCGACCGCGACCGGCTGACGATTGCCGGCCTGCCCTTTGGCCGGGATTTCCCACACCTGATGCCAGAGGAGCGCCGCCCGGACAACGACGCAAAGAACAGCTCCATTATCGTTGTGGTCGCCACTGATTGCCCCCTGCTCCCGCATCAATTGCGCCGCCTGGCCAAACGCGTCCCGCTGGGGATCGGGCGCATCGGCGGCCTGGGAGGGAACAGCTCCGGGGATATCTTCCTGGCCTTTTCAACCGCTCCCATTCCTGCAGTGGACAGCCGAGGATTGCGTCCGGTGAGCATGGTTCCCAACGAACGCATGAATCCGCTCTTCGCCGCCGTCGTTCAGGCTACCGAAGAGGCCATTCTCAATGCGCTGATCGCGGCAGAAACCATGCAAGGCGCAGACGACAATGTGGCGCATGCTCTGCCGCATAAAGCGCTGCGCGATTATTTGAGCCGCCATCTACCAAACAGTTAATCCCAATCTTTTTGCTGGCGCAAGCGCTTTATCGCGCTGCGCCGCTTCTTAACATCCATGCGCTCCCCGCGGGCGGCTGTGCTCGGCCGGGTCGGTCGGCGCGCCTTGGGAGGCTCCATTGCCCTTTGGATCAGAGCATTCAGGCGTTGGAGGGCTTCTTCGCGGTTGCGCTCCTGAGAGCGATAGCGCTTGGCCTCGATCACCAGCACTCCATCGGCGGTCATCCGGTTTCCAGCCAGGCGCACCAACCGCTCCTTCACCTCTGGCGGTATTGAAGGAGAATGGATCACGTCAAAACGCAACTGCACCGCCGAGGAAACCTTGTTGACATTTTGTCCGCCTGGTCCAGTTGAGCGGATAAAATTGAACTCACATTCTTGTCGCAAGATTGATATGACAATATTTCTCAGCATTTACGGGATCCTTTGATTAGGTGACATAACCCCACCAGTAAAATCCCCCAAGCAAAAGGCTTTGGCTGAGTAAGGATACAAGATACCATGCCATTCGGCCAATTTTATTCTTAACCAGCTTGGCTGACAGGATATAAATTGGAAGGATAGGCAATGTATACCGCGCCGCCGCTCCCAGAACGCCAGTGTTTTCCACCTTAACCAACATAGAAAAAATAAATGCCCACCCGAAGAGCAAAAAGCTTATCGGAAAACGGCGGGTACCAGCGGCTAGGAGAATTATTGTTAACAGAGCCAGAATCAGATTAAGCCACGATGTTGCGATGCCTGCACTTGTTCCACTGCATATTACCTTGATATTTCCCAATAAACCTTCCCAAGGCCAGCCCAGATGCTGCTCCCAGCCTGCACTTACAGTTCTCCACAGCCAGTCCGCTCCCAAACCATAATGCACGTAGAGACCAAATGCGAGCATGGCTATTCCAGGCAGCGCCAGACCCGCGAGCAAGATCGGCCATTTTCCTTCCTTTTGCTTCAAGGCCCGGTAGCCTTCCCAGATCATCGGCAGAACCAGCAAAATGCCCTGGTGCCTGGTGAGCACAGCCGCCGCAGCCCACAATCCGGCAGCCAGCCAGCGAGTCTGCCGCGCCGCAGAAAGGCTGGCCACAGCGCACAGCATGAACAATGCTTCGCTGTATCCCGCCACCAGAAAGAAGGCTGTCGGATACACGACCAGCATCACCAGGCTGTTCCGGGCGGTTTCTATATCCCATTCCCGGGCGACGAGGCGAAAAAACATCCAGAAAGCGGCCAACGCAGCCAGGTTGGAAACTAACAGAGCTGAAAACAAAGGGTGTAATCCCAGCAGCATTCCCAACCGGATTAAAAGCGGATAGAGCGGCGGCCAAACGGTGTTTTGCGCATCCGCATACCCATCCCGGGCAATTTCGATGTAATGGACTGTATCCCAGCGGTACCACGGTGCTGCCAGCAACCTCACCGCCAGGCTTCCGTTTTCCAGTTCCGCCAGCATCTGCGGGTCGTGCGGGGCGAGCGGTTCAAACCATACCGGAACCATCCAGGCAATCAAGGCCATCAACACAGTTGTCACCAGACGCAATGCCAGATAGGCAGTCAAGGCTGCCCGTAATGGGGATTGGGCGGACGGAAATTCAAAGCGATTCACAGGCAGGTGTTCTTTACCTCATTATCCAGTAACATGTCAAGTATAGCAGACCCTTCATCAGCCTACCAACGAACCCTGCCAATATGATCGTGAAGTGATTAATCCCTGAGTTAATCCACCAAGTTCTTCAGAATGTCCTAACCCAAATGTTTTCGACCGAATTTTAAAAATTTATACTAAAATATGCGCACCCTTTTCGTTTTTAGAAACAGTAATTTTCTTAATGATCCTGGTAGTCCAGGCCAGGAATTTTCCAATCGAAGCTCAATCGAGCGAGTCTACCTATCGTGAGGGTAAGATGCAAACACTCAACCTTCGTTTATTGGGCAGCCTTCTGGTAATGCTCATCACAGGCT
>CAZCBJ010000157.1:0-9470 GCA_964496705.1 uncultured Anaerolineaceae bacterium
ACCGCGTTTGGGACGCGGGGGTCGGCGGTTCGAGTCCGCCCACCCCGACACAACCACCGCCGCCTGAACCAAACAGGCGGCGGCCCAAAAATTCATTTGCGGGACGATCCGATATGGCGCGAAAATTTCATGGTGTGATCGAAGCCGTACGTTACGGCCCGGACGGGCAGGTGCAGATGGTACGCTTTTATGAACGGCGCGGCGCCTCCTTTTCGGACCACATGTTGATGACCCGGGTTGAATTGATCAGCCGCTTGAAGGCCGGCAAGGTGTACCTCACCGGGCGGCGGGTGGAGCGAATGGCGAGCACCTTTGAGCTGAGCGGAGAAGTCAACCTGGCCGGGCAGGCGGGGAGCGAATGGCTGGTCAGCCGCCAGGCAACCGACGCCCGCCAGGACAATTTGAGCGGCGTGCCGCTCTTCTAGGCCAGGACGCAGATTTCCTTGTCCGATCCTTTCCTCTCCATCATCATCCCGGCCTACAACGAGGAAAAACGCATCCTCGGGACGCTGGAGCAGGTGATTGCCTTCCTGTCGCAGCAAAACTACAGCTACGAGGTGCTGGTGGTGGAAAACGGCAGCAGCGACCGTACGCTGGCCATCACCCAGGAAATCGGGCGGCAGTACCCGTTCGTTCGCGCGCTGCACGAGGACGGGCGCGGCAAGGGGCTGGCGGTGCGGCGCGGCATGCTGGAAGCGCGCGGCAACTACCGCTTCATTTGCGACGCAGACCTGTCGATGCCGATTGGCGAGGTGAACCGCTTTCTCCCCCCCGCAATGCTCGGTGTGGACATCGCCATCGCCTCGCGCGAAGCGCCGGGGGCGGTGCGCTACAACGAACCGCAGTACCGCCACCTGACCGGGCGGCTGTTCAACCTGGTGGTCAATGTGCTGGCGCTGCCCGGGCTGCGCGATACACAGTGCGGGTTCAAATGCTTTCGCGGCAAGGTGGCCGAGGAGATTTTCCCGCTGCAAACCACCAGGGGCTGGAGCTTCGACGTGGAGGTGCTGTTCATCGCCCGGCAGCGCGGCTACCGCATCGTTGAGGTGCCCATCCCGTGGTATTACAGCGCCGAATCCAAGGTGCGCATCTTTCGCGACCTGAAACAGGTGGTGAGCGATCTGTTGAAAATCCGCTGGAACGCCTGGCGCGGCAAGTACGGGTGATCAGGACTCGGGCGGCGCGGTTTCGGCTTCCACGAAGGCCACTGCCAGTCCTTTTTCGTCGTTCATGATGATTTTGAGATGAGCGCCGGGCAGGTAATCGGCGACGCGGATCAGGCGCAGACAGGACTGCATCTTTTCGTCCGCCGCGATAAAATCGGTCAGGCGGTTGGGCATTTGGTAGAAGAAGCGGTGGTTAAAGACCGATTGGCGGTCATCAAGCGGCACCGCCAGAGGGTAGATCTGCGATTCGAGCAAATCCTGGAAGAAATGGGTTCCCAGCGAAGGCTCAGGCGCCAACCCCACCCCCGCGCCGGAAAGTTCGATCAGCGCGCGGGTGTGGTAGATGGAGCCGAAATCAATCGGCACGCCCAGGTCGGGATTGGTGGAACCCCAGCGTCCCGGCCCGACGCAGATGAAGGATTGCCCGGCGAGCGCGTTGTTGAGTTTGCCGATGGCGCGCACCAGTTCGCGCCGGTCGTTGTCGCTCGGCAGGGCATAATAGCCCTCGTGGGGGACAAAGACCACGTAATCCACGCGGTCGATATGCCCCTGGGGCACCACGAAACCGGTGCGGAACACCACCTGGTCGGCATCCAGGTCAGCCGGGATGGGTACCCGCTCGGTGGTGACCAGATGGCTCTGCGGGCGGCACTGCAGCACGGCAAACTCGATCTTGAGCCGGCCGCTCTCCGGTTGCTTGATCTCAAATGCGAACTCGAGGTCGACCGGGGAATGATAGCTTCGTTCGAGGATGGCGAGCATCTCGCTCATACAGCGCGCGAAGGTGGTTCGGCGCAGCAGCTCATCGAAGGTCAGCACCAGCGATTGCGGCTCCCCGCCGAGGACGGAGGAGCGCAGCGAAACGAAGTAACCGTCCTCATGCATCTGCGCCAGGTAGCGCAGCGGCGGGTAACTTGCGGTCAGCACCTCGTGAATGGGTAGCGTCTCGAAAGTGTTGCTTTCCAGGTCAATCAGGTCAACGAACTGCTGGGAATAGCGGCGGATGGATTTGGGGTCGGTGGAGGGGCGCAGCAGGGGATGACTGAGCGCCACCAGGCGGGGATAATCATTGCCCACACGGTCCACGGCGCGCGTGCCCAGCCCCCACACCAGACGCACAAACCCGTCCTCGCGGCGGATCTGCGGCGCCCAACGATACAGGTTGCGGCTGAAGGCCACCCCGGCGGCATGCGGCAGGTAGTAACGTCCGAAACGCTCGCCTTCCACGATCTGGATGAGCAGCGCCATGCGCTCGTCATAATCCTGCAGGCCCTTCGAGCGACGGTAGAGCAACGCGGTGGGGTTGAGCGTGCTGGCATAGATGCGCGCGATGGCATTGGTCAGCGCTTTGAGGTTCTGCTCGGGGCTGCCCTGGTTGGGCAGGAAGATGCTATCATACTTGCCGGCGAAGGAGGTGCCAAAATTATCCTCCAAAAGGCTGGATGAGCGCACAATCAGCGGACGTCCGCCGACATTCAACAGCAGAAGCTGGAGCTTCTCAACGATTTCAGGAGAGAACTCGCCCGCCAGATAATCCTCGATGATGTGCGGGAAGTCGGCGCGCATCTCCTCTTCAGTTTTATATTTCTGGTCGTTCCAATGCACCAGGTTGTTGAGCGCCATGAAGGAGTACATCTCGTCCGAGCCAACGAAATAGGACTCGGGCAGCCGCAGACAGCCCCTGAGCTGCTCGTCGGCCAACGTCTGCAAGACGCGGTAAGCCAGCAGCATGCCCGCCGCCTTGCCGCCGATACGCCCGGCGCCGATGCGGCGCATGCGGATCTCGGACAGATCGGCGATGGTGAACCATTCTTTGGCAATGTTGATGTAGCGCAACTGGTCGCTGATCATGGTGCGGATCAGCACCACCTTGGTCTCCTGAAGGCGGGCTTCATAACGCGCGCGCTCGGACTGGGGCATGCGCTCAATGGTCATGGCCTGCTCGAGGACCAGTTCCATGGGCGCCAGCTCGGGATTGATGGAGAGCATCAGCTCGCGCAGGTTGACTCCGCGCTCGCTGAGCACCTCGGAGACCATGTTCTGGAAAATCTCGAAGGAAAGGTGCTGGCTGAAAAGCAGGTCGGTCAGGTGGTCGCGGATGCGCGCCACGCGCAGATCCCAGATTTCGGCGGATTCATCACCGTAGGGGTTGCTCAAACCCTCCTGCGACTGGGAGCGGATGGCCTCGCGGCGCACTTCTGCCTCGAGGTCAGGCTGGGAGATGATGCCGCGCTCAAACAGCTCCTTGCGCATGCGCGCGCGGATACGGCTGTTCAGGATGGGATACTGACCGAGGGTCAAGATGATGCTGAGCAGCTGATCGGAAGGGGCAGGCGTGAAAGACAAGGCGGGCGGATTACCCCAGATGCATGGGCATGATCACATGCAGGAACGAGTCCTCACCCACCGGGCGGATCAGCGCCGGGGTGTTGTTCTGGTTGGTTTCCAACATCACATTGGGGGTCTTGATCACGTCCAGCACCTCACGCAGGAAACGCACGTTGAAGGCGATCAACAGACCCGGACCGCTGACGCTGGCGTCCACCTTGATCTCGCTGAAGCCAGTCTCCTCAGAGGTGGCGGAAATCTCCACCTCGCCGGGGGCGTCGCCGCCGGGCTGGATGTTGAGCTTGACCACGTTGTTGCCCTCACGGGCGATGATCTCAGCCTGCTTGCAGGCTTTGAGGAAGCTGGAGGTGGTCAGAATGGTCTGCGTCTTCAGAGAGCGCGGGATGATGGCCTTGAAATCAGGGAAATTGCCCTCGATCAACAGTGAAGCCACCTCCACATCCTCCAGGTGGAAGATGACCTGGTTGCGGCCCTTGGGCATGACCATGATGACCGATTTTTCGCCGTCTGAAGCCACACGGGCCAACTCGGTGAGGGCGCGGGCGGGGATGATGGCGGTCATGGGAACGCTGACCGGGTTGGAGATGATCGCCTTGCGCACCGAAATGCGGTAGCCGTCGGTGGCGGCGAGAGTGATCTCCTCGCCGTTGACGCTGACCGACACGCCGTGAAGGGTGGGGCGGGCTTCATCTGACGAAGCGGCGAATGCCACCTGCTGGATCATCTCTTTGAAATCAGCCACATTCAACGCAATGCCGGTCTCGAGGTCTGGCACTGGGACGGGGGGAAATTCCTGGGCGTCGATGCCCTTGATGTCAGTGCTGGAGGCGCCGCAGCGCACATTGAGCGTCTGGGTTTTCAGGTTGAGGGTCAGGGTGACCGTATCCGCAGGCAGGGTGTTGACCAGGTCAGCAAAGGTGCGCACCGGGACGGTGACGGCGCCTTCCTCGGCGATCTGCGCGCCAATCCAACAGGTGATGCCCAAGTCGAGGTTGGTGCCGGAAAGGCGCAAGCGGCCTTCATCCGTGGTCACCAGCACGTTGCCCAAAACGGGTAGCGTATTGCGAGGATTGACAGCCCGCGAAACCAGGCTGAGGCCATGCGACAGATGAGCTTGCGAGACGGATACTTTCATCGGCGACCCTCTAGAGTTGAAATTGGCAATGATGAAACGGACTGATAGTGGCTAAATTATACATCGAATTGGCAGAATTCCAAGACAAATGTCCGCCCCCGCTGAAACGGCGCCGTCCTCAAGGCAGTTTTCAGCCTTTTAGATGCGCGCCTTTTTTCCCTGAGCTGTCTTTGCGCCAACGACCGGGGCGGATGGCGATGACCAGGAAGGGGCCGAGCAGCGGCAGCAGCACCGCCAACAGCCCCCAGCCGAATAATGCCCAGCCGGAAAGGCGGCGCTGGCGCAGGTAGTTCAACGCCAAAAGCGCCATGGCAGCCGCCGCCAGGATGAGCAATATGCGAATGATCTCGGCGGGGGTCATGTTCTGATTGTACGAAGGAATTGCCCTTCGCGCAAGAGCAGACGAAGAAACCCGGATGGGGCGCGCGGTTGGCTGGAAAGGCTCGGACGCCTAACCTTTTGCAGCCTGCACACGCGGCAACCAAAACGCCATCAGCAGCGCGGCGATCAGCGCCAATGTTCCGCCGAACAAAAAGGGAGCCGAGGGTCCGAAGCCCGGCCAGGCGCCCATTCCCTCCCAGAGCAGACCGGCGATGAACGAAGCCGGAAAAGCCAGGAAACCGATGATGGCGTTGTATGTGCCGTAGGCTGTGCCGCGCAGCTCCTCCGGCACCAGGTCGGCCACCAGAGCGTTGGCTGTGCCATAGGCCATGCCGTAATACAGCCCGTAGACCACATACAGCGCCCAAACCTGCCAGGCCGAGCGGGCAAAGGCGAAGCCCAAGTAAATGGCGGCATACACCAGCCAGCCGCCGATGATCAAGCGCCGCCGGCCGATGCGGTCGGAAAGCGAACCGGCCGGGGTGGCCACCAGCGCATAGATCAGGTTGAACATGGCCAGCATGATCAGGATGCCAGTCACCGAAATGCCCAGGTTTTGGGCGCGCAGCACCAGGAAAGCGTCCGAAGAATTGCCCAGGGTGAAGATGCCCACGGTCACCAGAAAGGCGAGGAAAGGCTTGCCCATGCCGCGCAGAGAGAAGCGCGGCGCGGCGCGGCGACCCTGGACGGGGACATCTTTGGCGCCGATCGCCAGGGACAGCACAGCCAGCAGCGCCGGCAGCAGGCTGATCAACACCACACTCTGGAAGGTGGATTTTGAAAGCGCCAGCGTGCTTTTCTGGGCCAGCCAGACGACCAGCACCGCAATCAGGATGCCAAGCATGGCGCCGGCGGTATCCATGGCGCGGTGAAAGCCGAACGCCAATCCGCGCGTCTCTTTGGTCACCGAATCGGCCACCAGCGCATCGCGCGGCGCGGTGCGGATGCCTTTGCCCATCCGGTCGGTCCAGCGCACGCCGGCCACCACCCCCCAACTGTTGGCGAAAAAAAAGAAAGGTTTGGTCAGCGCGGACAATGCGTACCCGAGCACTGCCAGCCATTTGCGCCCGCCCACTCTGTCCGATAGCCAGCCCGAGAACAGCTTGAGAATGCTGGCGGTGGCTTCGGCAAAGCCTTCGATCAGACCGATGATGTTGGTCTTAACTCCCAGCACATTGGCCAAAAACAGGGGCAGGATGTTGAGCACCATCTCGCTCGATACATCCATGAAAAAGCTGGTCAACCCGACCGCCCACACATTGCGCGGCAGGTCGCGTACCGATGGACGTTGGCTGGAAGAAGAAACTGTAGGTTTCATGTCAAGGGGGGATTATAGAACTTAAACTTTCTTTTGTTAATAGCTTGATTGAAAAGTCAGGCCATTTTCCTTCACCCTTGATCGGATGGCTGACTGCTATTTGCCCAGCACCGTTTCGACCACCACCTGCACAAATCGCTCTGATTCCGAGACCCAGGACGTATGCCCGGAATGCTCGAAATAGACGATCTGTTTGTGAGGCGCATCCAGGATGGCGGCATATTGCTCGGTCAGGCTGACCGGGGCATGGATGTCATGCCGCCCGATCAGGAAGTAAACCGGCGCCTCCAGATGGGTCGCCTGGGTGCGGAAATCCACATCTTGGCCAGCCTTTTTCGCCCACCCGGCTGATTGACGCCCTGACCAGGGCTGCCGCTTTTCCGGGCTGGAGAAACAAGAAAAGTGACTTACCAGCGCAACCAATCTCTGTTAAAATGTGCCCAGAGGCTGCTCGGCTGCCATAACGCCGGCAGACTTGCACGATCCCCAATCGAACAATCCAGGTGAATAGAAGGAAGGAACTGTATGAACGCGACCGATATCCAAAAAGCTGTTGAGAGCGGTCAGACCGCGCTGGGCATCGAGTTCGGCTCGACGCGCATCAAAGCGGTGTTGATCGGCCCGCACCATGCGCCGATTGCTTCGGGCAGTTTTGAATGGGAGAACCGTTTCGAGAACGGCGTGTGGACCTATCACCTTGAGGATGTGTGGAGCGGACTGCAGGAGAGCTACCGCCAGCTCAGCCGCGAGGTGCTGGACAAATACAACACGCCGCTCCACACCATCGGCGCCATCGGCTTCAGCGCGATGATGCACGGTTATCTGCCCTTCGATCAAGACGGCAACCTGCTGGCCCCGTTCCGCACCTGGCGCAACACGATGACCGGGCAGGCGGCGGAAATACTCACCGCCCTGTTTCAATTCAACATCCCCCAGCGCTGGAGCATCGCCCACCTCTGCCAGGCGATCCTCAACCGCGAAGCGCATGTCAAGGACATCGCCCACCTGACCACGCTGGCGGGTTATGTTCACTGGAAGCTGACCGGGCAGAAAGTGCTCGGGGTGGGCGAGGCCTCGGGCATGTTCGCCATCGACAGCCAGACCAACGACTACGACCAGCGCATGGTCGCGTTGTTCAACGCGCAAATTGAATCAGAAAAGCTGCCCTGGAAACTGCAGGACATCCTGCCCAAAGTATTGGTCGCCGGGCAGCCGGCGGGCGTTCTCAGCGCGGACGGCGCAAAACTGATCGATCCCTCGGGCGGTCTGCGGGCGAGCATCCCGCTGTGTCCACCGGAGGGGGATGCCGGCACCGGCATGGTCGCCACCCACAGCGTCGCGCAGCGCACGGGCAATGTCTCGGCCGGCACCTCGGTCTTCGCCATGATCGTGCTGGAAAAGGCGCTGTCGAAGGTGTACCCGGAAATCGACATGGTGACCACCCCCAGCGGCAGCCCGGTGGCGATGGTGCACAGCAACAACTGCACCTCTGACTTGAATGCCTGGGTGGATTTGTTCCACGAGTTCAGCGGCGCGCTGGGCGTCCAGATCGAGCAGGGCAAGCTGTTTGAGCTGCTGTTTCAAAAGGCGCTCAGCGGGGACGCCGACGGCGGCGGGATGCTGGCCTACAATTATCTGTCCGGCGAACACATCACCCACTTTGAAGAAGGGCGCCCGCTGTTCGTGCGCACGCCTGAAAGCCGTTTCACCCTGGCCAACTTCATGCGGGTGCACCTGTTCTCGGCGCTGGGCGCGCTGCGCATCGGCATGGATATCCTCTTCGAGCAAGAGCAGGTGCGGCTGGATCAACTGCTCGGGCACGGCGGCTTCTTCAAGACCAAGGAAGTGGGTCAGAAGATGATGGCAGCGGCGGCCAAGGTTCCCGTCTCAGTGATGGAAACCGCTGGCGAGGGCGGCGCATGGGGGATCGCCCTGCTGGCAGCCTACATGCGCGATAATAAAGAGGGTGAACCGCTGGAAGCCTATCTCTCTGCGCGGGTCTTTTCGGGGCAAAAAGTCACAACCATTGCGCCCGACCCCCGTGATATGGCCGGTTTTGCGGCGTTCATGCAGCGCTACCAGCAAGGCCTGGGCATCGAGCGGGCAGCAGTGGAGGGATTGAAGTAGTTCCACCAAAAAATCAACATCACGATCAGATCGAGCTTCGCCCCGCGCAACCGAGCCAAAAAAGCGCACATGATACGCGCCATACTTTTTAGCAAGCGTTAAAATCTGCTCGCGTTATTCTCGAAGGCCTGCTCTCTGTGCAAAGGGGTATTCATAGTGCAATCCCGTCCCGATCAATCGCATCACGCAGTGAGGTTTTGCAAACCTCAGCGTCAACCAGATCAACTTTGAACTCTGCGCTTAGCCCGGTGATTGCAGCAACAGCAGCATAAAAACGATCAGCGGGCACCCCAAAAACTGCCAGGTCGATATCCGACCATAACGTGAAGTTACCCGGGCTCGCCAAAGAACCAAACAACATGACCTTCTCTGCGCCAAACTCAGCACGCAGCAATGCTGCCGCTTTGCGGGCAAGCCGCATAGCTCGCTTACGGCGGCGCTCCAGTTGAGCTTGGGTGGCAGACTGCCGCTGGAGAATGGCCGGGATCGGACGATAATCTTTCCACTCTTCAACCCGCATTTCCAAAGCCGTGCGTTGAGTCATGTCGGTCATGCGCCTATTATAGCAAAATATGCCGCTTAAAAACTAAACCCCCGCGCTCTTGTGAGAACGGGGGGTTTTATGAATCAAAAAAGGCGCTTGGCAATGACCTACTCTCCCAGGAAGTCGCCTCCCAAGTACCATCGGCGCTGACGCCCTTAACGACCGGGTTCGGGATGAGACCGGGTGTACCAGCGTCGCTCAAATCACCAAGAGCCTTTTTATGACGATGTTAAGGATTGAATAGCATTGTAGGTTGAAAAAAGTAGCGAGTTCTCCGCACCACACGAAGAAGCCTTCGATCATTAGTACAGCTTAGCTCAATGCCTTACAGCACTTACACACGCTGCCTATTAAGCAGGTAGTCTACCTGCGATCTTATTTCCTTTCGGAACAATCAGGGATCTAATCTTGAGGCAAGTTTCCCACTTAGATGCTTTCAGCGGTTATCTC
>CAZCBJ010000158.1:0-9352 GCA_964496705.1 uncultured Anaerolineaceae bacterium
CCTTTCGATCTGCGTACTCCAGAAGGTAAGCTGCTCTTTCACCTGATTAGTTCACTTGGGGAATTCTATTCTGATAATGTTTCGAAAGAAACGAATAAAGGCAAGCTGGAAAGGTCCCTTCAGGGTTACCACAATGGCGCGGTGCCTTGGGGCTACACTAGCCAGCTCATCGGAATCCGCAAGATGGGTGTGCCCGATCCTGAGAAGGCTCCTGTGGTAGTCGAGATGTTCGAGCGTTATGCCACTGGGGCATACTCAGACCAGGAGATCGCCGAATGGCTGAACGGACAGGGCTTTCGCACCAATCGAGACCATCCCTTTGGCAAAGACGCCGTGCGGGACATGCTCTGCAACGCCTACTATATGGGGATGATCCGTTATCGGGGGATGACGGTGCGTCCCAAGGGTGTCAGTTTTCGTTCTACACCACCTCAGGTATCTGAAGGTCAGCATGAACCGATTATCAGTGAAGAGCTTTGGCAACGATCCCAGGCCATGCGTTCAAGCCGTCGAGCAACCGTAAAAACCATCAAGAAAACCGTGCGGATCAACTTGCTCCAGGGCTTGGTGGTTTGCGCCAACTGCGGCAGGCGGTTACGTATCCAAACCCCCAAGAATTGCCCGACATACTATAGGGAAGAGTCTCACCTGCGCGGTTATCACAATTGTCCCTACATCGGGCAGAGTATGCGCGCCGATCTGATCGACGACCAGGTGGCAGAGTTGATTCGCTCCATCCATTTGCCGGATAACTGGGAGCCGATCGTGCGCCAGATGCTCGATAACCAGCGCGAGAGGGCAGATCCCGAGGCCGAGCGCAAAGAGATTCGTGGCATGTTGCGCCTGATGCGAGACAACTTTGAGCGTGGGCTGTACGAGGGCGAAGAGTACCAGTACTGGCAGAAGGTCAGTGGTTTGAAGGAAAAACTGGCTTTATTGGAGCGTGTTCCTGAGCCTGCCCTGAATCGGGCGGCTCGGACCCTACTCGACTTACGCATAACCTGGGAAAGCACCACTAAGGAAGAGCGCAAGGATCTTGTTCACGTCATGATCCAGGAAGTTGGCGTTGACGTGGAAATCAAACGTGTCCTCTGGGTGAAAGCCCGTCCGGATTACGAGCCACTCTTCTCTATCCTGGACGGCTTGCGCCATTATGCCGATAGGCGATTTTGGATAGAGAGATTTTTGACGCCAGAGGACAACTGTGACGTAGAGGAAAATACAGGACAAGTGAGTACCGGTGTCGAAATCGTGCTGCAGATGTCCCACAATACCTTGACGAGAGCAGAGGAGTATATATAATGAGGAGTATGCACCTTAAAAGTGAGATCGCCCAGCTGGAACTGAGCGATCTCTGTCGTAAGCCCTCGGTCGGTTAGGACCATATCACCAAACGATTGAGGCTGGCGATAATGTGCAGCTTTCACTGCTACGAGGATCTTCCGACCTGCGGAGAGGGTGGGATTCGAACCCACGGTGACGACAAGCGCCACAACGGTTTTCGAGACCGCCCCGATCGGCCGCTCCGGCACCTCTCCGAATCAAGCGGCAAAATTATATCATATCGCGCCTCACCCGGCGAAGACAAACCAGATCAGCGCGATGAACATCAGCACCGCCAGAATCAACATAAGGAAACTGACCAGCCAGATGCCCGCCAGACCGGTGACGCAGCCCACCGCCACGATTAACGCCAGAAAGCCCATAGCGTAGGCTGCGTTCAATTGTTTGCCTGCCAGCAATCGCACCCCTTTGCGCCACAACACACCCCCGGCTGCCATCGCCAGCCAACTGAAGATCAGCGCAATCGCGATGACCTGCGATCCGCTCAGGAATTTGATCGGCAGTACCAGAATGCCGCAGGAGGAGGAGCGCGCCGGCTGCAGATAAGCGCGAAAGGCGAACACGCGCGCCATGATCAGCAGGTTATAGGCTGCGTCCTGCGGGCTGACTGTCCAGGTCAACTGCTGTGTCTCTCCTGGTGCCAGCTTGAGCAGCGTATCTTCCTCGCGCATCAGGGTGATGAAGCCGTCGGTGACATGCAGGCGCACGCGGCGGGTGATGTTTTGCACGCTCGGATTGCCGAAGGTGGCATGCAGCGTGCCGCTTTCGGCGCGGGTGATGATCATCGGGCAGTTGAAGGTGCTCTCGGCTTCATCCGACACCAGCGCCGAGTCGAACAACTGGGCTTCGTAATCCGCCCAGGCGGTGCTGGCATAAAACAGTAGCCCGACCACCAACCCGGCGATGTAGAGCGTCAGTCCCAGGCTGCGCAGCAGGTTTAGATTTTTCACGATTAGGGAATCCTCGGCTTGGCCAGCACTTCGCGGATTTCCAACTGGCTGAAAGTGCGCGGGTAGGCGGGCTTGCACACGATGGCGGTGTCGGCTCCCGAGCCGGTGCCGGCGATGGCGACCACCTCCTGGCTCATGTCCAGCAGCCCGGCGTCGGCGGCCATCAGCAGACATTCCACCGCCACCTTCATCCCCTGGCAGAAGCAGTAGAAGGTGTCGCGCACGATCTCCTCGGTGCTGCGTCCGCCGTACTTCTCGGTGAAAGCCGAGCCCACCCCATCGCCCAGCGCATGGATGCCGGTGTGCACGATCACCCCCATCTGGGTCAGCTCGGCCTTGGTTTGTGCGTCCATTGTCCAGCCCTTGTCCTCCCAGCCGTGGCAAATTGACACCGCGATGACTTTGATGCCCAACGGCGAGAAGACCGCGTGTGCCCGCCGCGCGGTTGCTCCATACGATGAAGCCACCACCGCCTGGCGGATGCCCAGCGTCCAGGCCCGGTCGGCGGCCAGTTTCAACACGTCGTCGGTGTTGTGCTCGCCGGCTTTCTCAAACAGCAGGGTTTTCAGTTCCATTGTATCCTCCAAAAATTTTTTTCACGCAGAGGCGCAGAGTGCGCAGAGATTTATAATAATTAAGAAGGGAGAAAAGTAGAAATATTTTTATTTTGCGAGAGACTTCACGCGGAGCCGCAGAGTGCGCAGAGATTTTTTTATAAATAAGAGAAGAATGTAGAGAAAACATGTTTTAAGAGTGAGTTCACGCGGAGGTGCAGAGTATTATTAGGGGGACTGTTCCAACAGAAGGAGATCACACATAAACCCTAATTCTCCTGGGACTCGATCAGGTTATTGGCGATCCGGTAAATACCATTTTTAATCAGTACCGCGCCGAAATTGATCAATAATCCCAGGCGTTTATCCATCAGGCGAAGGTAGGTTAGGAGTTGTTTTTTGTGGACTGGTAAAACTGTTTCGGTCGATTTCAATTCGACGACCACCAGGTCCTCAACCAGGATATCCACACGAAACCCAACATCCAACCGAACTTCTTCATAGACTACTGGAAAATCCACCTCCGTTTTGATGTGTAAACCTCGTTTTACCAGCTCATACGCCATCACTTTTTGATAAACGGATTCTAGCAATCCTGGTCCAAGGCGTGTGTGTATCTTGTAAGCCGTATCCACCACCACACCTGAAATTTCATTCAATAACATCGTCCTACCTTTTGAAACTCATATTAATTTCTTCTCTGCTACTCTGCGGCTCTGCGTGAGTCTGCTATACCTCCAGCTCGTCATATCGCGCCGGATACACAACCTCCGTCATGCCTGCCTCCTCCAGTTTCTGTCGGAAGACGCTCTCGGCGCGCTCTTCGCCGTGCACCAGGATCAACTTTTGGATGGAAGCGCGGCTGGCCAGCGCATACTTGAGCAGGAAATCCTGGCCGGCGTGGGCTGAAAGCCCACCGATGGTGGCCACCTCGGCGTGCACCTCGAACTCCTCGCCGAAGATGCGCACGCGCCGGTCTCCGTCCGCCAGCCGCCGGCCCAGCGTGTGGGGCGCCTGCCAGGATACGATGCAGATGGTGTTGCGCGAATTCTCAATGTTGTTGCGCAGGTGGTGCAAGATGCGACCGGTTTCGGCCATGCCCGAGGCCGAAATGATCACCATCGGCGAGAAGCGGTCGTTGAGCGCCTTGGACTCGGCCACGCTCTGGGTGTAGGTCAGGTCGCGGAAGCTCAACGCCGGGTGGCGGGCGGCTTCGACGAACTGGTGCGTTTCCGTGTCCAGGTAATCGGGGAACTCGGAGAACACCTGCGAGGCGTTGGTGGCCAGCGGGCTGTCCACGTACACCGGGATGCGCGGCAGGTCGCCCTGGGTGATCATGCGGTTCAGGTTGTAAACCAGCTCCTGGGTGCGCCCGACCGCAAAAGCCGGCACAATCACCTTGCCGCCGCGTTTAAAGGTGCGCAGCACCACATCGCGAAACTCGGTGAAGGCCAGTTCAGGGTCGCGGTGGGGCTTGTCGCCGTAAGTACATTCCATCATCAGCACATCCGCGTTTTCCGGCAGCACCGGATCGCGCAGCAGCGGCAGCCGCTCGCGGCCGATATCGCCTGAGAACCAGAAGCGCAGCTTGCGGCCTTTTTCCTCGAGATCCAGGACGATGGCCGCCGATCCGAGGATGTGCCCGGCTTCGATCAGGCGCGCGCTGACCCCCGGCACCGGCTCAAAGGGGAGATCGTATTTCACCGGGCGGAAGTAGGAGGCCACCTGTGCGGCATCTTCCGCCGTGTAGAGTGGTTCCACGGGCGGCTTTCCCTGGCGCTTGAGCTTCTTGTTGAGGTAAGCCGCATCCGCCTCCTGGATATGCCCCGAATCGCGCAGCATGATGTCTGCCAGACGGGCGGTGGGCGGGGTCAGGTAGATCGGCCCGCGGTAGCCGCGCTTGATCAGATTGGGCAAGTTGCCGCTGTGATCGATGTGTGCGTGGGAGAGAATCATCGCATCCACCTGGCGCGGGTCGAAGGGGAAGTTCAGGTTGCAATGGTAGCACTCCTCACGCTTGCCCTGGAAAAAGCCACATTCCAGCAGCAGGCTGTGCCCGTTAATCGAAAGCAGGTATTGTGAGCCGGTAACCGTCTGGGCTGCACCGTTAAACGCGATTTTCATAGTGCCTCAGCATGGATCAAGATAATAACTAATCAAACTCCAGCAATCGTTCCACTTCTTTGCGTGTTGGCGCACCTTCCATCGGGCCTTTGCGCGTCACCGCCAGCGCTCCCACCGCGTTGGCGAAGCGCCCTACTTCCACCAGCGACATGCCCTCCAGCAGCCCCGCCGTGAAGCCCGCGCTGAATGAGTCGCCCGCGCCGGTGGGATCCACTTCTTCGACGATGAAGCCCGGTACGTCCAGCACCTGCGTCCCGGCGTAGATGCGCGAACCCTGCGCGCCGCGTTTAAGCGCCACCGTCTTGCCTTGTGCCGCCCAGATGCGGCAGCCCTGGTCGTCGGAGAAGGCGCCGGTCAGCATGGCTGCCTCGCTCAGGCTGGGGAAGATCACGTTGGCGCGCTCGATGACCGGCACGCACAGCTCGCGGATTTGCTCCACGCTGAGCAGCTCCGGGCGGATATTGGGGTCAAAGCTCACCCGCGCATCCGGCGGCAGGCAGTCCATGGCTGCCAGGCAGGCCTGGCGCGCGCTCTCGCTCATCGCCAGGTTGCAGCCGGTCAGGTGCAGCCATTTGCAAGCGGCGAAATATTCTTTGCTGATGTGCTGGGGTCCCAACTGCCCGGCCGCGGCATGGCGCATGTGGTAAATGAATTTGCGCGAGCCGTCGCCAAAATAGGCCACGAAGGCCACCCCGGTGGTCTGGCCAGCCAGCACTTCGCCGCAGGAAAAATCCACCCCGTCGCGGGCGAAACGCTCGAGCAGGCAGCGGCCGAAGTCGTCCGGCCCGACCACACCGATGAACCCCGCGGAACGCCCCAGCCGGGCGACCGTGTCGATGTAGATGGGCGTGTCGCCGCTGGGATAGGGACCGCTGAAGGCGCCGGGCTGGTCGAGCGGCTCATCCAATTGCACGCGCATGATCTCGACCAGCATGTTGCCCATCGAAATGACTTCGGGTGTGTTCATAACAGCCTCTTATGTTCGGTTTTGATGAATAGATCTGCGCTATCTGCGGATTCCTCCTCACCGTAGCTTCGCGCGCACATCGATGGCGCAGGCGCCCTGCCCTTCGGGCAGCACCCGCAGCGGATTCATCTCGATCTCAGCGATCTGCGGGCAGTCCAGCGCCAACTGCGCCAGCCGGCCCAACGCCTGGATCACCGCCTCGCGGTCGGCAGGCGGCAGGTTGCGGAAGCCTCTCAGCTTGCGCCCGGCCCAGGTGGCTGCCAGCATGCTCTCGACCTCGCGGCGGGTCAGCGGAGCCAGCTCGAAGGCTACATCCTTAAGCCCCTCCACCTCCACACCGCCCGAGCCGAACATCATCAACGGACCGAACTGCGGGTCGCGCAGCATGCCCACGATCACGTCCTGTCCGGCGGGCAGCAGGCGCTGCACATGCACCCCTTCGATGCGCGCATCGGGTCGGACTCTACG
This sequence comes from uncultured Anaerolineaceae bacterium, assembly GCA_964496705.1. GTDB lineage: Bacteria > Chloroflexota > Anaerolineae > Anaerolineales > Anaerolineaceae > CAZCBJ01. The sequence continues at coordinate 6,408 of CAZCBJ010000158.1, forward strand.
CGCGCTGTCCATCACCGCGCGGTAGCCGTCCATCACCGCCTGCGCGTCCTTGAGGTTGAGCAGCACGCCGCCCACGTCAGACTTGTGGGCAATATCGGGCGAAGCCACCTTGAGCACCACCGGAAAGCCTTGCCGGGCAGCGATCGCCGCGGCTTCCACGGGGCTGCCCGCCAGTTCCAGGCGCAGCGTCTGGATGCCGTAAGCTTCGAGCAGTTCCATCACCACCTCGCTGGCGGCGAACGCGCCGGCGGGTTGATCCCGGAGCAGGGCGCGCGCGCTTGCAGCGTCCAGTCCGCTGAATTGCAGCGGAGCTTCTCCGCAGGTCTGCAGGTACTCCGCCCGCCGCGCCAGCGCTGCCAGCGCCGCAGCGGTGGGCTCGGGGAAGGTGAACACCGGCACATGCGCCGCGCGCAGCAACTCCATCCCTTCCTGCACCAGGCGGTCGCCCATTAAAACCACCATCACCGGCTTGTCAGCGGTCTGGATGATGGGGATGAGCAATTTGGCCACCCAGCCGGCGGTGGAGGTGGGCGGGGGCGGGGTGATGACCATCACCGCGTCCACTCCGGGGTCGGCCAGCAGCAGGCACAGGCACTCGGCGTAGTTTTCGGGGGTGGCCGAGGCCAGCATATCCACCGGGTTGTGCAGGCTGGCAGCCGCCGGGAGGATGGCGCGCATTCCGCTCAGGCAGTCCTCGCCCAGCTCAGCCAGGCTCAGCCCGTTCATCTCCAGCGCGTCAGCGGCGGTGACGCCCGGGCCGCCGGCGTTGGTCAACACCGCCACCCGCTGTCCGGCGGGCAGCGGACACCAGGCCAGCGCGCGCGCCCATTCGAACATCTCCTGAGTGGTGGTGGCGCGGATCACGCCCGCCTTGCGGAAGGCGGCATCGAAAGCCGCTTCCTGCCCGGCCAGCGCGCCGGTGTGCGAGGCAGCCGCCTTGCGCCCGGCTTCGAAGCGCCCCACCTTGAGCGCCAGCAGCGCTTTCTGCGCGGTGACCTTGCGGGCTTCCTGCACAAAGCGCGTCCCGCTGCTGCCCCCTTCCATGTAAATGGTGATCACGCTGGTGTGCGCGTCGGCAGTCATCGGCGCCAGCATATCGGTCTCGTTGACGTCCACCTGGTTGCCCAGGCTGATCACATGCGACAACCCAAAGCCCTGCGTGCGCATCCAGTCAATCACCGCGGCGCAGATGGCGCCCGAATGAGATATAAAGGCGATTTCGCCGGCGGGCGGCAGCGGCGGTTGCAGGAAGGTGGTGTCCAGCGGCAGGTGCATGTTCATCAGGCCGATGCAGTTCGGCCCCACCAGGCGGATGCCCAGTTCGGCGGCAATCTCGGCGCACTGCACCTCCAGCGCGGCGCCCTCCGCGCCAGTCTCGCGGAATCCGCCGGTGGCGATGATCGCGGCGCGGATGCCGCGCTTGCCGCAGTCGCGCAGCGTGTCCGGCACGAAGGGCGGCGGCACCAGCAGCACCGCCAGGTCCACCGGGTCGGGCACCTGCAGCAGGCTGGGATAGATCGGTCGTCCGAGCAGCCGCTCGCCCTTGGGGTTGACGAAATGGCAGGCGCCCGGATAACCCGATTCGATCAGGTTGCGCGCCAGGGCATAGCCCAGCTTGGTCGGGTCGCGGGAGACGCCAACCACAACCACGCCCTGGGGATTAAAAAACGGGGAAAGCGAGTCGGTGGACATGCACACAGCTCCTGGGTTGTTGATGAGATGCGGGAAAACGACGGACAACCCTATTGTACCCAAAATATGCCCGGTTGGGCTGGCAATGGCAGTTCTTACCCATTGACTTATGTGAATACTGGTCCAGACCCGCTCTTGCGAACGGTTGAATGAGTCGCGATTATTCTTCCAAGCCGTTCTTTTCGATCACGCGGCTGTACCACTGGGCAGAGAGCTTGGGGATGCGTTTCTGGGTGGGGTAATCCACGCGCACGATGCCGAAGCGCTTGGCGTATCCCTGCGCCCATTCGAAGTTATCCATCAGGCTCCAGACGTAGTAGCCCTGCAGATTGGCCCCGGCCTGGATGGCGTCGTGGGCAGCCAGGAAGTGGGCGCGCAGATACATCACCCGCTCGCGGTCGCGCACGAAACCGTTGGCGTCCGGCTCATCGGCTGCGGCGCAGCCGTTTTCGGTGATGAACATCTTCGGATTGCCGTACTCGTCTTTGAAATGCAGCAGCAGGTCGCGCAGCCCGTCGGGATACACATACCAGCCGATATCGGTCGTGCCCCACATCGGTTGGGATTTGGGCCCGTGGCCGTTCTTGAAACCGCCCCCGCCGGGTTGGGCGGAAATGGTGGTGGAGGCGTAATAATTCACACCCAGGAAATCCATCGGCTGGCTGATGATTGCCATGTCGCCGTCTTTGACCGGCGGCGCGGCCGGCCCCAGCCACTCGAACAGCTCGGGAGCATAGCGGCCCTTGAAGATGGGCAGCATGAACAACCCGGTGCCAGAGGCGTAAGCGCGTTTGAGCGCATCCAGGTCAGCCTGAGACTGGCTGGCGGGGTACTCGGTGCCAAAGCTGAGCACGATGCCGATTTCCCCCGGGTAGCCGCCCTGGCGGAAGAGCTGCACGGTCTTGCCATGCGAGAGCAGTAGATGGTGAGTGGCGGCATATCCCAGCGAGGTGTCATACAACCCGGGGGCGAAGGTGCCGTAAGCGTAGCCGAGGAAAGCGATCACCCAGGGCTCGTTGTGGGTGGCCCACATCGCCACCCGGTCGCCCAGCTTGTCAAAAACCACGCGGGCATAGTCAGCGAACCAGTCGGCGCAGTCGCGGTTGGGCCAACCGCCGCGCTCCTGCAGCGCCTGGTTGGTGAAGATCATCATGCCGCCGCTCTGGCCCACGAGCGCCACCGGGCCGGGCTCGACCGTCAGCGGGCGGTCCTCGGTCAAGGTGACGAGGCGGCTGCGCGAACAGACATTGCCC
>CAZCBJ010000159.1:0-9307 GCA_964496705.1 uncultured Anaerolineaceae bacterium
GGCGCCCAGGCTGCGCGAAGCGGGGGTGTACATGGCCAGCGAGCCGACCACACCGTGCCCGGGCTTGAGCGCTACCAGAATTTCTTCGTAGTCGCCGTCCTCGATTTTGCAACCGTATTCGCGCTTCCACCAGGGGAAGTGATAGCGCACGAAGTGCTCGATGGCGGGGGTTTCCTCTTCGCGCGCCGGGCGCAGGGTGACCCGGTTTTCGGTCATGCGCTGGCGGGTGCGCTCTGAGATGCTGAAATCTTCCAGCGAACGCAGCATGTCGCATGAAATCTCAAAATTTCGCCAGCCCATCTTCTCAAAGAAACCCAGCGCATCGTCCAGGTCGGCGGGCAGCCCCGGCCAAAAGCGCATCTGCCCCCCGCCGCACAGCCCAGCCTGGGTCATGCCGCATTCCTTCAGCCGCTGCATGGCTGCGGCGTGCAGCGCGGTGCCGATACCCTTGCGGCGCGCACCAGGATGGACGAAGAGCGCCTGAATGCCGCCGATCGGCTCCAAGTCGTCGGTGCGCTCAATCTGGGTGGCGGCGAAGCCCACCAGCCTGCCGCCCGCTTCGGCGACGAAGTGGTCGCCCGGCTGATAGCGGCGGTGGCGGGTGGTCAGACGGGCGAATAGGTCGGCGCGCATCGGCCACCGTTCACCGATGGCCGCGTTCCACAGCGCCACCACGCCGTCCAGATCGCGGGATTCATCGTAAATTCGCAGGGTGTGGTTCATGTCAACCTCCGCCGGATGGGATGAGATTGATTATACCTTGTTGGCTGAAGGGTTGTCATCCATCTGGCATCCGCTGCTCATCGCTTGGTTCGCCGCGCGGCTCTGCCAGGATTACAATTTCTTTTTTAATTTTGAAATGCGGCGTAGGATCATCAGGATTGCGAAGCTGAAAAACAGGATGTACACAAAAAATACTGCCGTTAATATTTGCGAGAACAAGCCGGCGTGTTTGCTCAGGTTGCTCAGATTGATGGCAAAGATGGGCAGGAAAACCACCAAAACCGCCAGCAGGTGTTGATATTTTTTGACCTTGGATTCGTTGTCGCTGAAGATTTCCGGCTCTTCGCCCGGCGCGGCGGCCTTGCGGAAGTACTGCCAACTGCTCATCTGGCCGACGTATTCCCAGCCGGCGTCCATGAAGAGCTGAAGATAGTGATTGCGTTCCCTGCCGCGCGCCGAGGTAAAGTCCAGGCGGTAGGTGTCGTTGCGCGGTTCACCGGTCTCAAATTCATAGAAACCGAAAGGAGCTATGTTTTGTAGATGCAAACCCTGCAGAGCCATCTCGTGCAGCCAGGCCTCTTCGCGGTCGTCGTTCCAGCCCCAGAACCACTTGAATTTGCGCACCATTTGTTTTTCCATTTTACTTTTCCTCCGATCTTACAGGCAGCCATTGCAAAACCTCTTCGCCGTTGCGCGCCATCACCTGTAAGCGGCGGATGGCTTCAGCCAGCAGCGAGCGGCCTTTTTCGGTCAGGATGTAACTCTTGCGGCGCTCATCCTCGGCCACCATGCGGATCAGGCCTTCCTTTTCCAGCGTGGACAGCGCCCCGTAGAGCGTGCCCGGCCCCAGTTTGACCAGGCCCTGGCTGACCCGCTCGACCTTTTGCATCACGGCGTAACCGTGCAGCGGCTCGATCAGCGCCAGCAGGATGTAGTAGGTGGTCTCGCTGAGCGGCAGATATTGGCGGATGTTGAATGTTTTTTGCATGGGTGCTGCGGCTCCTTATATGTCGTTTTCCGTTATAGCGTCTCTTGATATATCATTTGATGATATATTATCACGCGACATAGTGTTTGTCAAGTGTTAATCGTCATTCCAGCCTCTTGGGTATATGAGAGAGCGAAGATGGGCTATAATCGAATCAATACCCCTTTCTCTGATTCAGGAGCGGTGCGGTGCCGACCAACCTTCCCCCAGAAGCGCAGGAAGCCGAAAGGCGTTACCGCGAGGCGCAGACCCCGGCGGAGAAGATCGCCTGCCTGGAGGAATACCTCAGTGCCATCCCCAAGCACAAAGGCACCGACCACCTGCGCGCGGGCCTGCGGCGGCAGCTTTCGCAACTCAAGGGCGAGGTTGAAGCAGGCGGCAGGCGCGGCGGTCATCAGAATCTGTTCACCATCGAGCGCGAGGGAGCGGGACAGGTGGCGGTGCTGGGGCTGACCAACAGCGGCAAGTCGGCGCTGGTGGCAGCGCTGACCCGCGCCGAACCGGAGGTGTCTGAAGCGCCCTACACCACCTGGGTGCCCCTGCCGGGGATGATGAGCATTGAGAATATCCAGGTGCAGTTGATCGACACGCCGCCGCTCGACCGCGATTTCGTCGAGCCGGGGCTGTTCGACCTGGTGCGGCGGGCTGACCTGATTCTTTTGGTGGTGGATCTGCGCGCCGATCCGCTGGAGCAGATGGAAACAGCGCTGGAGCTGCTGCGTGAACGTCGGATTGTCCCTCATCCCCCCGGCCGTCCGCCTGCGCCTCTGCCCAGTGCGACGCTCAAGCCGGTGATCGTTCTGGCCAACAAGTGCGATGACGGCATGATGGATGAGGTGTTCGAGCTGTTGTGCGCGCTGTTCGAGGGCGATTGTCCGCTGGAAGCAGTGTCGGCGCAGGCCGGGCGCGGCTTCAACCGCCTCAAGCAACGGGTGTACGAAGCGCTGGAGATCATGCGCGTATATGCCAAGCCGCCCGGCAAGGAGCCCGACGTGCAGGCGCCGTTCGTCTTGAAGCGCGGCGCAACGGTGGCTGACCTGGCGCGCAAAGTGCACCGCGATTTTTACGAGAATCTGAAATCGGCGCGGGTGTGGGGCGCCAGCGCGCTGTTCCCCGGCCAGCAGGTGCAGAAGGACCACGTGCTGCAGGAGGGCGATGTGGTCGAATTGCGGGTCTGACCCGCACTTGGGGCGTTAAGGAAAACTATCCCGGGAACATGCCGGGGAAGGCATCCGGAGCGAATTTCTGTACCATTTCCGAAGAAATGCCGCGCTCGCGGCAGATGGCGGCGTACAGGTCCACGCTGCGGCGGCGGGTGCGCAGCTGGGTGGCGGGGTCCAGCCCCCACAGGCCGAAGCGCTGACTCCAGCCGCGCTCCCATTCGAAGTTGTCCACCAGCGACCAGTGGAAATAGCCCAGCACCGGCCAATTAAAATTGACCGCCCGCCAGACCTGGCGCAGGTGTTCAACCAGGTAGCGCGGGCGCAGCACATCCAGGTGGTCTTCCACGCCGTTTTCGGTGACGATGATGGGCAGGCGAAAACGGCGCGCCCAGCGCAGCGCCTCCCACATCCCGTCTGGGACATTGGCGATGAACTGGGTGGAGGAGGGCTGCGCTCCCGGCGGGAAATCGCGCCGCATGAACAGGTCGCGCGGCGAGAGAACGAGGCGCAGCAGGTCGCGGGTGTAATAATTCAAACCGATGAAATCCTGGGTGCCAACTGCCTCGGGGATGCGCGCGCTGCGTCCGAGGAAGGCCAGCCTGCCGTTGGTCAGGGCGCGGTTGAAGGAGTGATTGAAACTGGCAGCGGCGAAGCGCGCCAACCAGACATCCGGCGGAAAACCCGGCCGGGCGGGCTGGATGGAGCGGTAATTGGTGGCCAGCACCACCTGGGCGCTGGCTTGCACGCCGTGCAGTGCGCGGTAGGCAGCCGCATGCCCGCGCAGCATATTTCGCGCGGCGCGGAAGGCAGCAGCCGGGTCCTTCTTCCCCGGCGGAAACGTGCTCTCGATGTAGCCGCTGAAGATGTACACATTCGGCTCATTGATCGTCACCCACAGGTGGACGTATTCCTTGAAAGCTTCGGCCACCTTGCGCACGAAGCGCTCGAAGTGCAGCGGGCTTTGATCATCCTCCCATCCGCCCGCCTCGCTCAGCCACAGCGGATCGGTGAAGTGATGCAGGGTGACCATCGGTTTCAGCCCGCGCTGGTGCATGCCGCGCAGCATCTCGCGGTAATGGTCGATCGCCTCCTCGCACCAGACGTCGGGTTTGGGCTGGATGCGGCTCCATTCGACCGACAGGCGGTGGGCGTTTTGCCCCGTCTCGGCGGCGCGGTCGAGGTCCTCTTTCCAGCGCCCGCCCCACCAGCCGCAGGCCAGCCCGCTGCGGTCGCCGTTGAGGATGCGCCCGGGCTGGTTCTCCCAGGCGTGCCAGTTGTTGAGCGTGTTGTCGCCCTCCACCTGATGGGCGGCGGTGGCGCAGCCCCACAGAAAACTTTTGGGGAAGTGAAAGGTGGCAGAGGGCGGCATGGTTAACCTCCGAACGGGTTGAAGACGGTGTGGGTATCGAAATAGTCCTCGTTTTCGCGGCGCTTGAGCCAGTTGACCACCGCGTAGGTGGCGGGGGTCATCAATGCTTCGACCGCGGTTTTGAACAGGTAATTGGTCAGCACCAGGCTGGTGAACAGGCTCCAGGGGAAGACCCCGAACAGGGATGCCACAGCGATGAAGATGGCCGAGTCGACCAGCTCGCCCACCAGCGTGGAGCCGATGGTGCGCATCCACAGCCAGCGCCCGCGGGTGAGCACCTTCATCCGCGCCAGGATGACCGAGTTGGAAAACTCGCCGGCGAAGTAGGCTGCCAGGCTTGCCAGCACAATCCCGCCAGAGGACATGCCGCCCAGCACGGCGACGTAAGCGGTCTGACCGGCGTACTGCTGCCACTGCGCCTCGCCCGGCAGGATGCGCACGATCCACAACACCACGGAAGCCAGCGCCAGGCAGGCGAAGCCGGTCCAGATGACACGCCGCGAGCGCTGAAAGCCGTACACCTCGGTGAGCACATCTCCGAAAATGTAGGAGATGGGGAAGAGCAGCGTGCCGGCGTCAAACGCCAGGCGCACGCCCAAAATGGAGAAACCCCAATCCACAATCTTGGCTGAGGAGGCTACATTGGAGATGATCAGCACGCTGACGAACAGCGCCATCACCAGATCGTAGTAGGCGTAACTGCGCCGGGCGTGCATCAGATCAGCCGATCATCGTTAAGGCGCGGGCAGCGCCCAGATGCCCAGCACACCGTCCCACGCGCCGACCGCAGCCCGGGTCAGGCCGGAATCGAAAGCGGCGGCGATGGGATTGTTGAGATGGATTGGCACAGTCTGCAGCGGCGCGCCGTCGGCGACGTTCCAGAAGCGCAAGGTATTGTCTTTGGCAGCCGAGATCAGGCGTTTTCCGTCCGGCGAGAAGGCCAGCGCGACCAGCGATTTGGTATGCCCGGCCAGCGCCAGGGCGGTGCGGCTGCCCGTCATATCCAGCAGATGCAGGCTGTTGTCTCGCGCGCCAGCAGCCAGCGTCTTGCCGTCCGGCGAGAAGCGCATGCAGGTGATCTCCTTGGCGCTGCCAGCCACCACCGTTAACGGTTTGCCATCCGAGGTCTGCCAGATGATGATGTTGCCGTCGGCTTGGGCGGCGGCCAGCATTTGGTCGTCGGGGGTGAAGGCGATCGCGGTGACGGCCTGGGGATTTTCCATTGAAAGAACCTTGGCCCCGTCGGCGGCGTTCCACAATTTGACCATCAGGTCTTTGGACGCCGTGGCGAGCCATTTGCCGTCTGCAGAGAAGGCGACGCCGCTGATTGCGCCGAGGTGGGCATCCACGATATAGCGCAGTGTGCCGTCGGCCACGTTGCGCACCCACACGCGGGCGTCCTCGCCGCCGCTGGCCAACAGGCTGCCGTCCGGCGAAAATGCCAGGGCGGTGATGGCTTTCTTTTGCCCTTCCAGCAATTCGGTCTGACTGCCGGTCGTGTTGTCGTAGAGGCGCAGCGTGCCGTCGCCAAACCCGGCGGCCACCCGCGTGCCATCGGGGGAATAGGCCGCGCTGGAAACTACAGGCAGGTGGCGCACAGCGCGCAACTGGCTGCCGTCGGCGGCGTTCCACAGGATCAGGCTGCGGTCGATCGAGGTGCTGACCAGGTTCTTCCCGTCGCGCGAGAAGGTCACGCCCGCAACGACGTCGTTATGACCGCGCAGGGTGGCGGCCAGCGTGCCTTCTGGGATGCGCCACAGCATGACGGTTTTGTCTGCGGAGGAGCTTGCCAGCCATTTGCCATCCGGAGAAAAGGCCACCCCGGTGGCGCCCTCGGTGTGATACAGCAATTTCTTAAGCTGTTTCCCGTTGGCAACGTTGTAGAGGTAGATGGTTTTATCCCCGCATGCCACCGCCAGGGTTTTGCCGTCGGGTGAAAAAGCTGAAAAGACGACATACTCGCCGAAACCTTCCAGCTTGCGCACCAGATCGCCGGTTTTCACATTCCACAGGCGTACGATGCGGTCCATGGAGGTGCTGGCGAGCAGCCTGCCATCCGGCGAGAAGGTCACCTGCTGGACATCCGCCTCATGACCGCTCAGCACGTATAGGGTGCGACCGGTGAGCACATCCCAGATGCGGGCGTCATCATCCCAGGAAGCGGAGGCGAGCAGCTTGCCGTCCGGGGAGAAAGCCACGCTGTTGATGCCGGCGTCGTGCCCTTTCAAGGCCAGCACCAGGCTACCGTCAGCGACCCGGTACACGCGGATGAGATCATCCGCCGAAGCTGTGGCGATCAGCGCGCCGTCGGGCGAATAGGCGATTTTATTGATCCACACCCCGGTATCGATCTGGGCGCTTTGCTCAAGAGAGAGTGGGTCGAAGAACACAATCCCGCTGGACGATGCCACCGCCAGGGTTTGTCCGTCTGGCGAATAAACGGCCTGCTCCAGCGTGCCTTGACCAATGCGCGTGATGGGCGTCTCGCCGACCTGCGGCATGGGCGTCGGCGGCACGGCGGTGCCGGGTGGGGGGGTGGGGGCGGTGGCACCCTCGGGGGTGTAGCGGGTGATGATCAGGCCGACCATCACCACCGCGATCAAACCGAGGGCAGCCCAGGGAAGATAGCCGATGACCTTTTTCCACAGCGCAGCGCGGCGGCGCTGACGCTGGGCCACCTCCTGTTTTTGCTTGCGTTCCTGTTTACGCTGCTGGCGCGTTTTTTCATCCATTCGTTCGGGCACGGTTCCTCCGGTGGTGCGTTGGCTCCTGATTTCAGGCAGGGTCTATTATATCCTTATCCGCGCAATTCACGCAGTGGCGCGGCAAGGCGATTAAAATTGCTTATGGTATAATTTCTAATATCATGATCCGATTGGAGGAAAGATGGTTCACCCTGAACTATTGAAAATCTTGCGCTGTCCGGCCTGCGTTCGCGAAAAGGAAGGCAAACTGGATTTCATCCAGGAAAGCTGGCTGGTTTGCCAGGATTGCCAGCGCAAATACCCGGTGGTGGATGATATTCCTGTCATGCTGATCAGCGAGGGTGATAAATGGGTGAATACGGCGGTTGACCTGCTCCCCATTCCGCCGCCTCCGGTAAACTGAAAACCCCCAAGCTGTCCTGCGGTCGCGGCTGAGCGGCGCCGGAATGGGTTGGTACCATTCTTGCAACCTCAGCCAGAAACAGCGCAGGCAGGGCAGCGTGAACAATTATCGACCTATGGCAGAAACAAAACCTCATTTTCGCAGACGCCGTTCGTATCTTGATCGGACGAACATCATATTAATCTCAGCCTTTGCGGTGCTGGCAATTGCCACCGCCGTGGTGGCGTTCATCGCCGTGCGCAACATCATCGATTCGTGGAACTTGACCGAGATCCCCGGTTCGCCCAAGATTTCTGAAGGAACGCCGGTGCCCGGCGCGGAAATCCTCGAAGCCACCCGCTCGGTGGTCTTGCAACCGCCAGGCGGACCAACCGCCCAGCCGTGGGACGGCGCCAGCCGGGTAAACATCCTTTTCATGGGGCTGGATTATCGCGATTGGATGGCCGGAGATATCCCGCGCACCGACACGATGATGCTCTTCACCATTGACCCGCTCAGCAAGACCGCCGGGATGCTTTCCATTCCGCGTGACATGTGGGTCAATATCCCCGGCTTCGAATATAACAAGATCAACACCGCCTATTTCCTGGGCGAAAGCTACAAGCTGCCCGGCGGCGGGCCGGCGCTGGCGGTTTCCACCGTGGAGCTGTTCCTCGGCGTGCCCGTCCACTATTATGCCCAGGTGGATTTCGGCACTTTTGTGCGCCTGATCGATGAGATCGGCTGCATTGACGTGCATGTGCGCGAGAAAATTCATGTTGCCATTGTGGGCAATCCAGACGGTTTCGACTTGGAAGAGGGTGTCCAGCCGATGTGCGGCGAGGTTGCGCTGGCCTATGCCCGCGCGCGCTACACCGAAGGGGATGATTTTGCCCGCGCCCAGCGCCAGCAGGAAGTGATCATCGCCATCCGCAACCAGGTGCTGAACTTCAACAAGCTCCCCGATTTGATCGCCAAGGCGCCGACCCTCTACAAAGAATTGTCCTCCGGTGTGCGCACCAACCTGACGCTGGATGAAGCCATCCGCCTGGCGCTGCTTGGCTCACAAATTGACCTGGACAACATCCGTAAAGCGGTGATTGGCACCGATGCCGTTATGCTGGGCACTTCGCCGGATGAGCTTTCAATCCTCATCCCCATCCCTGACAAGGTGCGCATCACTCGCGATTCCATTTTCACCATCGGCGGCCCGGTGGGGCCGATGGCGGTGGCGGAAGACCCGGTCAAGCTGATGGAGGCCGAGCAAACGCGCATCTCGGTGCAGAACGGCACCACCCAGGCTGGTCTGGCCACGCGCACCGCGCAGTGGTTCCGCTCGCTGGGACTGAACGTGGTTGAGGAGACCAGCGCCGACCAGATTTACAACAGCAGCCTGATCATTGTGTACACCGGCAAGCCCTACACGATCAAATACCTGGCAGAGACGATGGATATCTCCACCTCGCGCATCTACAACCGCTACAACCCTGATTCGCAGGTGGATGTGGCCGTGATCCTGGGCACCGACTGGATCAACAACCAGCTTCTGCCCTGAGTTCCCGGCTGATGAGCGCCGCCCCGGTCATTCGAGAAGCCAGCCCCGCCGACGCGCCCGCTCTGGCGCGGCTCAACGCGGCCTTCAACGGTGTGGCAGAGGATTCCGGGGAGCTGGCGCGGCGGCTGGCTGATCCGCGCCGGGTGGAGACCGCCATTCTTGCCGAGGTGGATGGACGGGCGGTGGGCTTTGCCGGGCTGAGGGTGACGCCGGGTCTGTTCTACTCAGAGCCGCACGCTGAGCTGACCGAGCTGTATGTGCAGCCAGCCTACCGCGGTCAGGGCCTGGGGCGCGGGCTGATCACTTTTACCGAGGATTTGGCGCGCCGCGCCGGGGCAGCCGAGATGGTGCTGCTGACCGGCTTTGACAATGCCGCCGCCCAGGCGCTCTACCGCGCGATGGGTTATGCAGATCTTGATCTG
>CAZCBJ010000160.1:0-9200 GCA_964496705.1 uncultured Anaerolineaceae bacterium
CGGGCATGGCGGGCGCCGCGCAGGCGCCGAGCAGCAGGCAAATCCAGACCATCCGCAACAAAATTGGCTTCATCTTACTCCTCTCAAATCAACAGCGCGCGGCCCAGCTCGCCAAACACACGGGCGGTTGCCGCCTCATCCGGCGTGTTCTCCACCAGCAGGAACAGCTCGCACTGCCGGGTGTAACCCCATTCGTGCAGCAGACCTGGCAGCGCGCCGGTCTTGTGATAAAACTGCAGCGTGTCGGGCGGCAGGTCGCGCTTGAACAGGTAGTCATCCGGATTGGCCAGCAGCATCGGCTCCACCCAGGCTTTTTCGGTTGCATCCAGCCCCCGCACCAAGCCGAATAGCCGCACGCAATCCCCGGCGCTGATCCAGTTGTCCAGCCCTCGCTGGCGCGCTTCGAAATCCATCAACCTGCGCTGGAGTTGCGTACCGCTTAGCTGCAGCGGGCCGCAGAATATTTCGTTTAACCGCTGCATGCCGACGCGGCGGATCACCAGGTTTGTGCACAGGTTATCGGACAGTGCGATCATCATCAGCAGCACATCGTGAAACTCAAGCTGGCGGGTGTGAAATAACCACGCCAGCCCGGCCCCCTGAACTGGTTCTTCGCTGTCAAGGCTGCAGATTTCTACCCGACTCACTTCGCCCCGACGTTCCAGCCAGACCCAGGCCAATAAGATGGGAATTTTGATCAAGGATGCCGAGTGAAAGCGTTCACAATTGCCGCGTGCAAGCGGGGTTTGATCAGCGCGCCGGTAGTAGAAGGCGTAATTTCCTTTCAGTTCCTCCAGGCAGGTAGGCTCGCATAGCATGCGCCTATTATACAACTGCTGGAATATGTTCCGCCAAACTCAGTATTGTGTCAACAAAGTTCTGTCAAAAAAAACCGCAGTCCCTTCAGTCGCTGCGCTCCTTCAGGGATTCACGCGGGGTGATTCCCTGAGCGGATTTGACTAGAAATTCTCTTGCGCAACACCCCGAAGCGATCGCGAAGCATCCCTGCGGGAAGGGTCTGTCCGCGCTTGGATTGCAAAACTTTGCTGACAGAGTACTCAGGAGCTGAAATCCTGGCGGTTTTGATTTTTCGTTCAAAAAAATTTTTTGGAGTATAATCGTTTCTCGACAAGGCTCTGAGACAACTCTCGCCATTTGTTCATCTTAGCGGAAAAGGAACATAGCTAAATGGCCGATCTGCTGAAAGTGACAGGCCTCGAAACTCAGTTTCGCACTCGGGAAGGCACTGTTCATGCAGTGAATGGGGTTTCACTGAAGCTGAATGAGGGGGAAACACTGGGGATTGTGGGTGAAAGCGGTTGCGGGAAAAGCGTGACCATGCTGTCTGTGCTGCAATTAATTCCTTCGCCTCCGGGCAAGGTGATTGCCGGATCTGCGCTCTTTCAGGGCAACGATCTGCTCAAAATGAACACCGAGGAAATCCGCCACATCCGCGGTGCCCAGATCAGCATGATCTTTCAAGACCCGATGACCTCGTTCAATCCTGTGTTGACCATTGGCAAGCAGCTTTCAGAGCCGATGGAAATTCACATGGGTTTGACGCACAAACAAGCCCTCGACCGCGTGGCGGAGATGCTCAACATGGTGGGCATCCCCAACGGGCGCGAGCGGATGAATGATTATCCCCATCAGTTTTCTGGCGGCATGCGCCAGCGCGCGATGATCGCCATGGCGCTGACCTGCAACCCGCAGATTTTGATCGCCGATGAACCCACCACCGCGCTGGATGTGACCATCCAGGCTCAGATCATCGAGCTGGTCAAGCGGTTGCGCGACGAATTGAGCATGGCCATCATCTGGATCACCCATGACTTGGGGATTGTTGCCGGTCTGGCTCAGCGCGTGATCGTCATGTATGCCGGTTACATCATCGAAGAAGCCCCGGTGAAGCAGTTATATGCCAATCCGCTGCACCCTTACACGCTGGGACTGTTGGGCAGCCTGCCGCGCCTGGATGAGCGCGAGCGCCAGCGGCTGGTGTCGATCGGCGGTCTCCCGCCAGTTTTGTATGAAAAAGCCAACCAGTGCCCCTTTGCGCTGCGCTGCACCCACCGGGTGGAACATTGCCTGCACGAGAATCCGCAACTGGTTGCCATCGAACCGGGCCACACGGTGGCCTGCTGGGTGGATCCTGCCACAGGGAGAGAGCGTTGATGTCTGAATCGCAGGTTTTACTCCAGGTCAAAAATCTCAAAATGTATTTTCCAGTCAAGCGGGGTGTGTTCAAGCGCACCGTCGGCTACGTCCATGCCGTGGATGACATCAGCTTTAATATCCTCCAGGGCGAAACGCTGGGTTTGGTGGGCGAGTCGGGCTGCGGCAAGTCCACCACCGGGCGCGCCATCCTGCAACTTTACCGTCCCACAGCCGGTTCGGTTCTCTTCAGCCAGACAGACCTGGTCAGCGCGCACGGCGAAGAGCTGCGCGGTCTGCGCAAGCGCATGCAGATGATCTTCCAGGATCCCTACGCCAGCCTCAATCCGCGCATGACGGTTGAGGAGATCGTCGGCGAGCCATTCATCGTTCATCACATGGGCAGCCGCCGCGAGGTGCGTGATCGGGTCAAGGAATTGCTTTCGCTGGTCGGGCTCAATCCGGGCTATGTGGACCGCTATCCGCATGAGTTTTCCGGCGGTCAACGCCAGCGCATCGGCGTGGCGCGCGCGGTGGCGCTGCACCCCGATTTGATCGTGTGTGACGAGCCCATCTCAGCCCTAGATGTGTCCATCCAGGCTCAGGTGGTCAACCTGCTCGAAGATTTGCAGCAGCAACTGGGGTTGACCTATCTCTTCATCGCTCATGATCTGTCCATGGTGCGCCATATCAGCACCCGCGTGGCAGTCATGTACCTGGGGGTGCTGGTGGAGCTGGCTTCGCGCGACGATGTGTACCTGCGCCCGCTGCATCCCTACACCCAGGCGCTGCTCTCTGCGGTGCCGATTCCCGATCCGTTGGTGGAGGAAAAGCGCCAGCGCATCATTTTGCAGGGCGATGTTCCCTCGCCGGTCAATCCGCCCTCTGGTTGTCGTTTTCGCACTCGTTGTCCCCTGGCGGCCCAGATTTGCGCCGATCAGCGTCCCGAATTCCGGGAGGCAGCCCCCAACCATTGGGTGGCCTGCCATATGGTAAATTAAAATCAAGAAAGTGATATTGGTTCTTTGAAGGAGGTGATGTTATCGGATTAGCCCAAAGCGTAAAACAAAAATGGCCTACAATGCAGCTTCATCGCATAAGGTAAAAATCTGTAAACAAAATTTCTCAATTGGAGGAGAAAGATGCGTTCAAAGATATTTGTATTTTTATCGTTGGTGATCATCGCCACCATGGCGCTGGCCGCCTGCGGCCCGACGACCCCTCAGGTCGTTGAAAAAGAAGTGGTCAAGACGGTCGTCATCGAGAAAGAAGGCGAGACCGTGGTGGTCACCGCCACCCCCGAACCCGTCGAGGCTGTTGAATTCAAATCCAAGGATCCGACCACCTTCGTGGTTGCGACTCACGGCGAGCCCGATACCCTCGATCCGGCGTACGACTACGAATCGGCTGGTCAGGAAATCCTGGCCAATGTCTATGATACCCTGTGGTATTACGACAAGGAATCCCCGGTGGAGTATGTCCCCGTGGTGGCCGCAGAAGTGCCCTCCCTCGAGAACGGTGGGATTTCGGCTGACGGCCTGACCGTCATGGTCAAGATCCGCCAGGGCATCAAATTCGCCGACGGCACTGACCTGACCGTTGAGGATGTGGCCTACAGCTTCCAGCGCGGTCTGCTGCAGGGCGGTTACAACTCGCCCCAGTGGCTGTTCACCGAGCCTCTGCTCGGCGCGGGTGTTTACGATGTGGCTGAGCTGGTGAATCCGGATGTGGCTGATGACCCCGAAGGTCTGGCCAAGGAAGACCCCGAAGCCCTCAAAGCCGCCTGCGAAAAAGTCACTGCTGCCATCAAGGCTGATCCCGCGACCAACACCGTCACCTTCACCCTGGCTAACCCCTGGGGTCCCTTCCTGGCCACCTTCACCGGTGGTTGGGGCTCCATCCAGAGCAAAGCCTGGGTCTCCGCCAACGGCGGTTGGGACGGCTCCTGCGACAATTGGGTGCCCTTCTACGGCAAGGCTCCTGAGCAGCTCAATGCGCTTCCGCTCGGTTCCAGCGCCATGGGCTCTGGCCCCTACATGGTGGATCATTGGACCCCCGGTGAAGAGCTGGTGCTGAAAGCCAATGACAACTACTGGCGCACCGAGCCTGCCTGGGAAGGCGGTCCCACCGGCGCCCCCGCGCTCAAGACCGTAATCTTTAAGGAAATCGAAGAGTTCAACACCCGCCTGGCCATGCAGCAGGCTGGCGACGCTGACTTCATCGCCATTGGTTCAACCGAGAACTGGCCGATCATGGACCAGAACGTGGGCGAATTCTGCGATTACCAGACCAAGGAATGCACCCCCGGCAAGAATCCGGATGCCCCATTGCGCCGCTTCGTGAACTTCACCACCGGCACACGCACCGATGTATTCTTCAACTTCAAGGTGAACACCTCGGGCGGCAACAACTTCATCGGCTCCGGCACCTTCGACGGCAACGGCATTGCCCCCAACTTCTTCTCGGATGTTCATATCCGCCGCGCCTTCAACTACTGCTTCGACTTCGACACCTATGTGAACGACGTTTTGCAGGGTGAAGGCACCCGCTCCCGCACCGTCATGCTGCCCGGTATGCTCGGTTACGACGAGACCGCTCCGATCTATGAATTCGACCTGGCCAAGTGCGAGGAAGAATTCAAGGCCTCGAAGTGGAACGAAGTCGAAGTGACCAAAGATGACGGCACAAAAGTCAAAGAATGGCAGCCGGATCCCAACGGCACCGTTTCGGTGTGGGATACAGGCTTCCGCCTGACCATGGGCTACAACAGCGGCAACACGCTGCGCCAGACCGTTGCGGAAATCCTGCAGGCTGGTCTGTCCACCGTGAACGATAAGTTCGTCCTCGAAGCCACCGCTTTGCCGTGGCCGGCCTACCTGTCCAACATCTCAGCCAAGAAACTGCCCATTTTCACCATCGGCTGGATCATGGACATGTACGAGACCCACAACTGGACCGTTCCTTACACCTCCGGGTACTACGGCGGTCGCCAGAACCTGCCGGCTGACATCAAGGCAAAGTACAACGAGATCAACACCCGCGCCGTGCAAGAAGTGGATCCGGTCAAACGCGACGCCATCTACAAGACCGAATTCAACCCGCTGTTCCACGAGACCTGCCAGGGCTTGCTGCTCTTCCAGGTCAACGGGCGCCACTATGAGCCGCGCTATGTGCAGGGTTGGTACTTCAACCCGATCTACGCTGGCGATTACTACTACGCCCTCAGCAAGCATTAGTTCGCGTCTCAATTCCGCCTGATCTCTGCATGAGATCGGGTGGAAAAACGGGGTTTCCGGGAGCGTAAGCTCTCGGAAACCCCGTACCCCTCAAGGAGTGTTTTTATGACCCAATATATCATCCGGCGCTTGCTCCTTCTGCCGTTGATTTTGTTTGGGGTGACCATTCTGATTTTTGGCATGCTGTCTTTCCTCCAGCCGGCGGAGCGCGCGGCGCTGTACGTGCGCGATATTCCCAAGAATGAAGCCATGATGGGTAATATCATCAAGAAGTATGGACTGGACAAGCCCATCTATGTGCAATATTGGATCTGGCTGGTCGGAAGAACAGATACGGTCACGGGCGATTTGATCGGGGGTGTTCTGCGCGGCAACTTTGGTTACTCCCGGTCGGCTTCCCAACCGGTGGCGGATTTGATTTCAAGGCGTTTTCCGGCCACCATCGAATTGACCCTGTATTCGATTTTGCCGATCATCGGGATCGGCGTGTGGCTGGGCATCATCTCAGCCGTGAACCACAACAAGCCCCTCGATCAGGTGGCGCGTGTGTTCAGCATCATCGGGTATTCTTTCCCCAGTTTCGTTTTCGGGCTGCTGGTGCTGATGCTCCTGTATGCCCAATTGCAATGGTTCCCGCCTGGCAGGCTCTCCAACTGGGCCAATGACATTGTCAACAGCGCGGCGTTCATCACCTATACCAAGCTGATTACGATTGACGCCCTGCTGAACGGGCGCGTCGATATTTTTCTGGATGCGCTGCGCCACATGGTGCTGCCCATTGTCACTCTCTCCTACATTAACTGGGCGCTTTATCTGCGCGTGACACGTTCCTCCATGCTGGAAACTTTGCGCCAGGAATATGTGGTCACCGCGCGCGCCAAGGGCGTCGCTGAAAACGATGTGATCAACAAACACGCCCGTCCCAACGCGCTCATCCCGGTGGCCACCTTGAGCGGCCTAACCATCGCCGGTTTGCTGGGAGGGGTGGTCATCACCGAGACTATTTTTGAGTATCCCGGCATCGGTTCTGCCGCCGGCGCCGCTGCGGCGCAGTTGGATGTGATCACCGTGCTGGCCTTCACCCTGATGACCGGTGCAATCCTGGTGTTTGCCAACCTGGTCGTGGATGTGCTGTACGCTTTCCTCGACCCGCGCGTGCGCCTGTCTTGATTTTTGCAGCCGATTGAGGAAAAGATGAGTGATTCAGAACCCAAAACCAGCGCAACCATCGCCAGTTTTGACCTCCCGGAGCGGAAAATTTCTCGCCTGGAATCCTTCCTGGGGCCGGAAATGTATCGCATCTTCACCGGCGTCCTGCGCAATCCTTTATCGGTGATTGGCACCACGCTGATCATTATCTACATATTGGTCGCGCTGCTTGCTCCATATATCTGTCCTCCGGTGAGCACACGCGATCCCTATAAAATCCCTCGCGATGGCTACGGTCCGGTGCCCAAGGAACCCGGCACAGTCTGGAAAACCCGCCCTCCTGAACAAACTTTTTGGATGAAGGCGCTTGGCATCAAAGAATGGGCGCATTTCTTTGGCACCGCCAGTGGTCAATGGGATATTTTCTATGGCGTGGTGTGGGGTGCCCGCTCGGCTCTCAAGGTGGGTGTAATCATTGAGTTCTTCACGCTCCTGCTGGGGATCATCATTGGATCCATGTCTGCCTTTTACGGCGGCTGGTTGGACAACCTGTTGATGCGCATCACCGAGGTGTTCATGGCGTTTCCCTTCCTGCTGGCTGCGCTGACCCTCTCGGCGATCCTGACCCCGATCATCGGCAAAGGCACCTGGCCGGCAACCATTGCGCTGATCGCCTTCGGCTGGATGGGCTACACCCGTCTGATCCGCGGTGATGTTCTGGCTGTGCGCGAGCGCGAATATGTCATGGCTGCCCAGGTGGTGGGCGCGCGCGATGTGCGCATCATCCTGCGCCATATCATTCCCAACGCGATCTATCCCACTCTGGTGGTGGCCTCGCTGGACATCGGCACGATTGTGATCTCCTTCGCTGCGCTCAGCTTCCTGGGCATCGGCACCGAGGTCGGCTATGCCGATTGGGGGCAGCTAATCAGCTTCGCTCGCAACTGGATCCCCCAACTGACCGAGTACTGGTACATTTTGGTTTTCCCGGGTGTGGCCTTGATCCTCTTTGTCCTGGGCTGGAACCTGGTCGGCGATGCGCTGCGCGACATCATGGACCCGCGCATGCGCGGGCGCGGTGCATAAAATTTTACATCTCAAAAGGCTCTGCCACTGCGGCAGAGCCTTTTTTGTTTACCTTCGAATGTGCCAAGGATTACCAGTACGGATACACATTGGGCGTGTCGCTGGCTTGAACCAGGCGTTCCTGCTGATCCAGGCTCAGCGTCCAGCCGGTGCAGCCGAGGTTATCTTCCAGTTGCTGCATGTTGCGCGCGCCAATGATCGGTGCGGTCACACCGGGGCGGTTCAACACCCAATTGAGCGCCACCTGAGCCGGGGTCCTGCCCGCCTCTTTGGCCACCGCGTTCAATGCGTCGAGGACATCCCAGGTGCGCTCGTTGGCGTAGGCCTGCCAGGATTCGCTCCAGTTCTTCTGGCTGGCTTCCTCCACGCGTGTGCCCTCCACCGGAGCGGTCATCCCGCGCTGGTACTTACCGCTCAGCCAGCCGCCGCGCAGAGGACTCCAGGGGATGATACCCACCCCCTCGTTGAGGCACACCGGCACCAGCTCCCACTCGATACCGCGGTCGAGCAGGTTAAAGAGCGGCTGCAAGCAGGTGAACGCCTCCCAACCGCGGGCGCGCGACAGGTCAATCATCTTTTGCAACTGCCAGCCGCGCAGGTTGCTGGCGCCCAGGTAACGCACCTTGCCGCTTTTCACCAACCCGTCCAGCGTTTGCAGCGTCTCCTCGATGGGGGTGGTCGGGTGCCAGGCGTGAATCTGGAACAGGTCAATGTAATCGGTCTGCAGGCGGCGCAGGCTGGCCTCCACGCTGGAAAGGATGTGCTTGCGGCTCAGGCCTTCCTCGTTGGGGCCGGGCCCCATGCGGAAGCGCACCTTGGTAGCAATCACCAGGTCGTCGCGCTTTTTACCCTTCATCCAGCGCCCGGTGATCTCCTCGGAGATGCCCAGCGAATAAACATTGGCGCTGTCAATAAAGTTGCCGCCCGCCTCCACGAAGCGGTCGAGAATCTGGAGGCTGACCTCCTCGCTCGATTCGCGTCCAAAGGTCATTGCTCCCAGGCACAGCTCGCTGACCCACAATCCAGTTTTGCCCATCAATCGGTATTCCATTATTTCCTCCTTGAAAGTTTCATACTGTTATCCACAGATTGGGTTAAGGATTTCTTTTTACAGGATATCTTTTCGCGAAACTTGAGCTTTAATACACCGGCGGCAAAGCCGCCGCCAGCCCGAACAACACCGCCAGCAGTGCGCCGGCGCTGAGGGGCAGCGCCAACAGCACCTGCAGCAGTGTTGCAGCGATCCAGACTTTCAGGGTCTGTTTTCCTTTGGTGCGATAAACCCGCCAAATCAACACCAAACCGGCCAGCACAGCCAGCACTGCTGCCATGAAGATGGCTGGCAGCGGCTTGAATGTTTTGGAAAGCTGGGCTGAGGTGATCACCACTGCCATGATCAATCCCTGTGGGATGCCCACCCACAGCGCCCGGCGGATTGTCTGCGTTGTTAATTTGTTGATGCGCGCGCTGAGCCACACACTCGCAAAGAACAGCACCGCCATCAACAGATATACCAGAGCAAGCCCCATCCAGAGGAGAACTGGTGCGTATTTTGTCATGTCCATGGACGCCTCC
>CAZCBJ010000161.1:0-9191 GCA_964496705.1 uncultured Anaerolineaceae bacterium
GCAATGTGTAGAGCGTCACGGTGGGGGTAGGAACTTCGTATAATACTCTTTGATTGATGATTAAATGTAATGCATATAAAATTGCCGAAACCAGCATCATACCCGCACCTAACAAGTTCACCTGATTTTCTCCGGTTTTTAGTAAGAGAAAAACTCCAGGAATGGATAAAGTTAACCGAAAGAGAGTTAACCTGCTTATTGGCTGCCGATCTATGATCAGCCAGAAGGCAACAAACAGTGGATAAAAAGAATAAAGTAACTGACCAATACTGGCATTTAGTAGACCAAGGGCTGAGTAAAAAAAAATTGACCCCAACCCATTAAACAGGCCGGCTAAAAAACAACCCAGCAAACCGATTGGAAAAATATAAAAAAATTGGCGCTTGAAAACCAGGGTGATGACCAGGATCAAAAATAATGCAATGCAGGTGCGCAGCATGACCACCGTAATCGGAGCGAACCCCAACATGATGGCAAATTTCCCAAAGACTGGTGCCATACCGAGAAAAAGGGAGGAGGCGACCGCAGATTGTATCCCTTTTTTCCACCAGGCTGGCAGAATGCTATTCCCAGTAAAGCGTTTCATAAAGTGACGGTTGCTACCCCAACAATGCTTTCACTTCATCTACGAGATCATCACTCATGAAATCGCCTTTCTGCATCAGCGATTGGATATGACCGCGAAGCCGGTTTTTCTCTGCATTGGTCAACTCCTTGGCCGTCACAACAATAACCGGTATCTCGGCTGTCTCTGGTTTTGCTTGCATGGCATCTAAGACACCAAACCCATCCATTTCTGGCATCATTAGATCAAGAATAATCAGGTTGGGACGTTCTTTTTCAATTATCGCCAAGGCTTCACGGCCGTTAGTGGCTTCGAGTAAAGTAAATTCTCCCTGAGATTGTAAAATTCTACGGATAAGTGTACGCACATCAGGGTTGTCATCGACAATGGCAATACAGGGAAAACGATCCACCCCGACTTTACTGAGTGCAGCCAGCAAACCTTCTTCTGAACTCTCCTCCATAGCTTGCGAAGGCGCAGCCACCGTACGAGACCAGCCCTCGCCGAGGATATTGCGTTCGATGGGCATTGTGTGCCCCGTGCAATTAATGACCACAATATCGGTGGGCTTGATTTGGCCAGCCCTAACCAATTTAACTACACCTGCGAAAGCTACAGCCGCAGCCGGCTCGACAGAAATACCTTCCATCTTGGCGAGGTAATGCATGGCGCGAAAGGCTTCCTGATCGCTGACACTCTCAAACTCGCCGGATGAGTTTTCCAGAATCCGTTTTCTCAACATGGAGTAGGTGCGCCCAGGATCGCCTGTTGCCAATGTCGCAATTAGTGTGCTGGGAATCTGAACTGGTGTCGCCGTGTCCAATCCCTGTTTCCAAGCATGGACCATCGGTGAGCATCCTTCAGCTTGAATGATTGCCATTCGGGGTATATTTTCGATGAATCCCATTTCTTTAAGTTCGATATAGCCCTTCATCACTCCCAAGGGGCCAAGGCCACCGCTGACCGATTGAACATACCAATCCGGCGTACGCCAAATCGCGCCGCGATTTGGATTTTTTGCCTGAATGGATGGAGAGCCTAACAGGGCTGTGACCTGTTCTGAAATTTCGAAGGCGAGGGTTTTCATTGACTCGATACAGGGTATGCTCCGAGAACCAGCATCCAAGAAAAGTCCGCGTTGTCTGGCGAAGTCAGCAGCAATTATTTTAGCCTGGTCATACGTGCCGGTTATTTTTATGACCTGAGTTCCATAAATAGCAACCTCGCGCATCTTTGCGGCTGGAACCAAGCTGGTCAAAAAAGCCCATAGTTTAATCCCGGCTCTGGCGCAATAAGCTGAATAAGAAATGGCAACATTGCCGGTTGAGGCAATCACCATCTCGGTAATACCTGCTTCCTTTAGCGCTGAAATTGTTACAGCTGCTTGTCTATCTTTGAAAGAGGCGGTAGGTCCTTGCCGTTCGTCTTTGATATATACATTTGGGCATCCTAGCATTAATCCCAGATTGGTGGCGCGGAATAATGGGGTACCCCCTTCACCGAGAGATAAATCGGGATTTGGCGTGCGTACAGGAAGCAATTCGTGATACCGCCAAAGATTAAATGAGCGGCCAGGCAATTGCAACGAAAGGCTTTGAGAAAGCGTCTCGTAATCATATCGAGCTTCGCGCCAACTGCTGTCGCATTTGGGGCAGTTCGGTGCGGTGGGGTAATATGGGGCTTTATGTCCGCAATCCAGACATTCAACAATAAAATGTGATGCCATATTCGCTTCCTGGTCAGGTGATGTTGCGACTGATCCGATTCAAGGTGTCACTTAATGTATTCAACAACTCATTATCACGCAATAATCCTTTGGTCAACAGTTGCTGACCGAATTCTGCTAAAAGATTATGCTGTTCTGGCGTGAGGTCGGCTCCGGTTAAGATCAACACCGGAATGGCACTCAGTTGTGGGTTAGCTCGTAGATTCTGTAGGAAGCTGAAACCATCCAGCCCCGGCATCAGAAGGTCGAGGATGATCGCATCGGGTCGAAGTGTTTGAAGAGTGCGCCATCCCATCTCGCCGCCCTGTGCAGTTTGAACATGGTATTGAGCTGTCTCTGATAGCATTTTTGAAACAAGGCGTAGGTCAGCAGGATCGTCATCAACGATCAGAATGCTTTGTATCTGACCATCAAAATTTATCCGGCTAAGAGCATTTACAAGGTCTTCTTGTAAAAAAGGTTTGACCAGATAATCTGCTGCTCCGAGACTGTAACCCTTTTCAGCTTGTTCAAGTATTGAACAAACCACGATAGGAATATCTCGGGTTTTCGGCTCATTTTTTAGTTCGTGCATCACCTGCCAGCCATCCACACCAGGCATCATTACATCCAAAGTGATGGCAAAAGGTTTCAGTTCAATGGCTCGTTGTAATGCCTGTTTCGGATCAGTCAAAGCCACCACCTGATAACCTTGAGGTGTTAAATACCGTTCATACAGGCTTATCACATGGGGATCATCGTCAATTGCCAGCAAGATGAGACCCTGTTCGGATTGAGGCGTAAATTCCGGGTTATCATCTGGCTTGGGAACAGGCAATGTGAAGAAAAATGTGCTTCCAACACCTGGCTCGCTGCGAAGCAAGCCAATCCTTCCACCGTGCATTTCGATCAAATTTTTACAAATGGATAGTCCGAGGCCGGTTCCGCCGGTTTTTCGCGTAGGCGAGTCATCGACCTGTGAAAATGGCTGAAAAAGCTTCGCGGTATCCTCCGGGGCGATGCCCATGCCCGTGTCGGTGACGGCAACCATAACTTCTGGCTTTTTGGCAGGATTGGTGGTTAATGAGGCCTCAACGGTAATGGACCCTTCGTCGGTGAATTTGGCCGCATTGGAGAGAAAGTTTATCAAGACTTGCCTAATGCGGGTTGCGTCCGCGTTGACATTCGGAAGGTCATCTGGAATCAAATGAACCAATTTTACTGGTTTATCTTTGACAAGACCGACCGCAGTGGACATGGCTGAATTGATCAAGTCGCTGAGATTAAATTCGGCAAATTGCAGCTCCATCTTTCCAGCTTCCAGTTTGGAAAGGTCCAAAATATCGGTGATGAGGGCAAGGAGGTGTTGACCAGAGTTATAGATTGCAGAAAGATCCTGTTTTTGCACATCGTTGATCGTACCATCAATGCCTTTGAGGATTACGCGCGAAAAGCCAATAATTGAATTTAACGGCGTCCGCAGCTCGTGGCTCATATTCGCCAAGAACTGGCTCTTCATCCGATCAACCTCGCGCATCTCTTCATAGGCTTTTTGGGCGAGTTCATAGGAGCGAACATTATCAATTGCTATGGCGATCTGATCCGCAAGAATCTGTAGAACCGCAACGTCATCCTGCCCAAACGAATTGGTGCGTACAGATTGGATGTCCAATGCGCCAAGGATCTGATCGCCAACTTTTAGAGGCAAACCCATTTCAGCGCGTGTCTCTGGGAGGAGGGGGTTGGGAAAATAGACAGGGCTTTGGGTAATATCATTGACAATGACTGGCTTTCCGGTGGCAGTAGCAGTTCCTATGATCGACCGAGACCCAATTGCCAACCGATGGCCGCGTTGTTTCATCTCCTTTCCTGCTTCACCTGTCGATTCCTGAACAACAGCAAAAGCGCGTTCTTCGTCTATCAAAAAAATGGAAACATGGTAGTAATTGAAACGCTCGCGAAGCAAATTGACTATTCGGGTAAGCAATATATCCAAGGCAAGGGTGTTGGTTGTGTCGCGGGCAATTTCAGCAGCAGTCTGAAGCTCCAATGCGCGCTGTTGGGCTTGTTGTAAAAGATGTTGCCTTTCCAAAGCCACCGCAATGCCATTTCCCGCTACTTGCAGGACGCGTGCATCTTCAGAGGTGAAATTTGTGGGTGTGCTGGAGGCCACCAAGAGTATCCCCACTCTATGACCGGATGTATGCAGAGGCACGATAAAGCCTGATTGCATGCCTAATTGCTCAAGGGTTCGTTTGCTATATGTATCCAAATTTGAATTGTGGATATCAGCGTAAATAGAAATTTCCGATGATAATGCTGCCATGATGGGTAAGCTGGAGGCATGGAAAATATTCCCAAGGTTGGGAGACTCACCATGAATATCATAACTGCCGATTAACTCAAACTCAGTTGATTCATTTTCAATGCCAGAGTGATTCGCCAATAACATAATACGGTTGGCGCCAGGAGGTAAAACGGTGGTGGCGATCAATGTGACCAAATCCTGAGGGTTCCCGGCCTTAGATATTCCGCTGCTGACCTGAAAGAGTTGTTCGGTTTCTTTTAGCGCCTCTTGAGTCTGTTCAAAAGATGTTTGTACTTGCTCCAGCAGATATTCCCGGCTGAAGGTATTGGCGAGGCCATTTGCAACAACCATCAGAGCGCTGATTTCTTCGATTTCCCATTGATGAGGTTTTTGAAAATGATCGAAGACAAGAATTCCTGGAAGTTCAAGACTTCCTGGAACCGCAAGAACGAGCCTGGATTGAACGCCATCGGATTCCAGCCATTCTCTTTCAGCTGAAGGCAATTGGTGAGCATCACCTGCCATCCAACCCTTCACCTGGAGGTGTTGAACGAGGTGTGGAAAATGCTTAATGAGAAGTGGAGGACGATCGGAATCTTGGGGGTCACTTCTAAATGAATTGTAAGCCCATTGCGAGGTGATTTGCCAGAATAAGCCTGATGCATGGTTGACTATCCGAGCATAGCTGACACGATCGACCTGGGCTGCCTGGGCCAATATTTGGAGAATGTCTTGAAGATTGCGCGTGCCCGATTGCGTCAACGCAGCGATTGCACGAGCAATGTTGGATTGATATCGCTCGCGGTTTTCAATGGTAGATAATGCTTTTCGAACTTCACTGTATAACTGCGCATTTTCAAGAGCTAACGCCAATTGAGTGATTACTTCCTGAACGAATAGAATATCATCTTCCGTCCAACGCCGGTTTGAATTATCATCCAGCATTTCCAGAAGCGCTATGCCTCTGTCACTAATATGAAATGGAACTGCCAACGCTGCGGGAGTATCAACATGGCTTATCGACGAGAGGCCTCCTTCGCGCAGGCTGCGTTGTCCGGCATGTGACCAGACATCTTTTGAGGAACGAATTGTCCCAGCCTCAATGGCAATTCCGGAATGAGGCGCCAATTCGGAAGGTGGTTGATGAAGAAGCGCGGTTTGTTTTGGATCGACTTTTGTGGTTGAGGCAGCCTGAAAGATATCCGCATCCGGCTGTGAAATATCATCTGTCTGCAGATTCGCAAAAAGGTTATCCAGCCGGCTGCGAAGTCGTTTCTTTGACATACTCCTGTATCTCCTGAGCGAGCGCACGATATTGAAATGCCGAACGACTTTTTGGTGCGTGGTTGGTGATGGGTAATCCGGCGATGGAGCTTTCTCGTAATTTTGTGTCAACCTCGATAATGGTCCGGAAAAGACCATTTTCAAAATTCGCGTGCAATTGACAACTAAGATCGCGATGTATTCTATTACGTCGATCAAACATGGTTAACAACAGTCGATAGGTGAGAATTGGGTTGGCTTCACTGCGAACTTTGCGAACGGTGTTCATCAGTGCCCGTAGAGCGTATATCGAGAAGAATTCGGGTTGGGTGGGAATAATCAATAGATTTGAGGCTGTAAGCGCATTGACCGTAACCGCGCCTAAAAATGGCGGATTGTCAATAATGAGGAAATCATAAGGTAATTGCTCGTTGACCAGGTTACTTTGAAGGATTTTTTCATGTTCAGGGCGTGAAGGTATAGAGCGTTCCAAAAGGCTGATTTGTTTATTGGATGGTACCAGGTCAAGGTTAGGTACTTCAGTTGTGCGGATCAACTGTTTTATTGGGGCGCCCTCAATAAAAGACTTTGCGATTGACTCTGTGACTTTTGATGGGTCAGAACCCAGGGCCAGCGACAGGTTTCCTTGGCCATCCATATCGAGTAAAAGCACTCTGGCGCCGGTTTCAACCAAAGCTGCACCCAGAGAAATACTGGTGGTTGTTTTTGCGACGCCACCTTTTTCATTTGCTACTGATATGATGTAAGTCATGACGAACCGTCCTTCCACTTGGTTAAGAACATAATCGGTTAAAGGTTTTGAGAGCTTTGGTTATTGTTATTTGTCTGTGTATCCAACAAAATGATCTGGGCGCGACTGGTATGCAATGCGGTTTGTAGTTCTTGTAAGGCAATCTGCAACATAGTCTGGGGGTCGTTTGTGCTGCGAATCTTGCTGGTCACTTCAAGAACTTTTCGCTCACGTTCAGCACGGCGAACAGTCTGTTCAAAGAGGCGGGCATTTTCGAGGGCAAGGGCAATTTGATCCGCAATTGTTCGGACGGATTCGAGTTCGCTCTCAGTGAATTCGCGCTGCTCATGGTTTTCTTGCAGTTTGATCACTCCGATTGTTTCTCCTCGCAGGATGATTGGCACTACTGCACAGGAAGGTTGACCGGGGCTGCTGATAGTGACAATCTCTCCACTCTTGACAGCTTCGTGAACGTGCGGGTCAGCATCACTTTCTGGTTGTTGACTGATCCCAAAATCTGTGTAGCGATACCCTCCGGCTGCCTGATCTGTGATTGTTTTACTCCATTCCTGGCGCAGGTACTGGCGGTAAACATTCTGTGTTTCTTCAAGAGCGTTTGCTGTTTCTTCGTACAACCGGTTGTTCATGATAGCGATGGCAACCTGATCGGCCAAAATCGAAAACAAGAGGATATCATCCTGAGAAAAGGCATCCGGCAGTGTACTCTGAATATCCATTGCGCCAATTATCGTGCCGCCATATTGCAATGGAAGTGCCATTTCTGAACGGGTCAGTGGGAGATCAGGGTTATTAAAATAAATAGGGTCATTTCCTACGTCCAAGGCAATACGGGGCTGACCTGTACCAGTCACATGTCCAACGATTCCTAGGTGGCCAACAGGTAGACGATGCTGTCGCGCAAGCATGCGTTTCCCGCCCTCGCTGTTTGAAGCTCGTAGCACAGCATAATCGCCGCTCTCGTTCAGTAAGAAAATCCCCACATGGTAGAAATTAAATTTAGATGAGACCAATTGAGTCACATTATCTAGAAAAGCTTCGATATCCTGAGTTGCGGAGATAGCGCGAACAACATCAGAAATAATCTGATATTGTTCGAGGCGCGCGGCTATTAATTTTTTCTCTTTATCGTGTTCTGCGGCGAGAGCCCGTATACTGGTTTCAGATTCCTTTGCTGTATCATCCATTTTTTTGGACAGGTGGTGCAGGGCTGAGAAAATGATGGATGTTTCTACATCAAATTTTCTCCAAGTTTTCGAGGTTGAATTTTCTCCAATGATTTCTACGCATTCATTCCTAAGATCCAGTAGCGGTTTCAATATCCGCCTTGAAATCCAGATTCCACCCAATGCACAGATTGGGCAAATAGAAACCAGGATGATCTGAGACAATCTTGGCTGATCACTAAACATCCCTTCGCGAACGTTCAAGGCTGCCAAGGAGGCTGGAATGATCAATAAAATGAATATGAGAAGATACCATTTCTTGCGGAGTGACCATTGAAAAACAAGGGTTTTCCAAGGTAGATATCCCAATAGAAATACGAGGAAGATCCATCCAATATGAGAAAAAATAATGTATGTGGGTGCAATAATTTTAGAGAACAGATTTGCGTTCGCTAACAAATTAACTAATATCCATGCGGCGATGGCGAGTGGTACCGTCCAATCCAATTCTCTATCTTCGAGGAGTATATATGCGGCCAGGATGATAAACAGCGAAATAAACAAGGAGGTTGGTAAAGATGCAGATTGAACCAACAATGCCGTGGAAATGGAAGGTATAAAAATTCCGGTCGTCGCGAAGGTGAAGACAGGTTTTGGATTGGTTTTTCGCCTCCACAGTAAGGTAATCCAATTCAATGCAGCGCCAATCAAGAACAAACCGAAGAAAACCAGACGAATAAATTTTTCACTTGATGAGTTCATACCGACCGTGGAACCTAACCAATAAATCGCCATAAGGGTGAGACCCGTTGCCAAACCCATTGAAAACCATATTCTTCGCTTCGTATCATCTTCTGAAGAAGAGTAATTTTCTGGGCGATGATTTATTGGTGGGGTGTTATTCAGGGGTGATCGATCTGACATCATTTTTACCAGTTAGTCCGAGTACTCAGTAGACCTCAATTGCACTGTCACCTCAGAAACGCCCAGGGACCTGCCCAATTCCAGTGCGGCAGTTCGCAAGACATTTTCGACATCTGTTGACGAGCGGACTTTTGCGCTGATTTCTCCAACCATTTTTTCTCTTTCCACGCGGCTTTGAATGTCTTCTAGCAATCTGGCATTTTCAAGAGCCAATGCCAGACGATCGGAAATACTTTGCAACAAGGACTGCATGTCCTCGGGAACCGTCCGGCTATCAAAAGATACATTGATGTGACCGACAATTTGATTGCGCAGACGAATAGGTACTGCAACGACCATAACGGTTTTTCCTGTTTGCGAATCCTGTTTGGGTTTGAGCTCCAGGCGAGTTGATTGGATGATTTGTTGTGTAGAGCCGGTGGCAGTCTCTTCGATCAAATCCTGAGAGCGGCGGTATCTGTAGGCAAATGTCTTTTTTCTTGATCGCAAGT
>CAZCBJ010000162.1:0-9157 GCA_964496705.1 uncultured Anaerolineaceae bacterium
CAAACAGCCAGCGTCTTTCCAGCCTGGCGCCCCAAAAGGTTTTCATCGAAGAATTAATCAGCCCACTGCGCTGGGTGGAAGAAATAAGACACACTCAACCTTCGCATCTCGGCTGGAATGGACGTTGGTCGTCTTCCACCACCCAGTTTGTCGCCGGCGGTTCAGGTGAGAGCGATTTGGAGCTGCTTCAGACCACAGTTTTTCTACACCGAGAACTGAAACTATCCAGGGTGTATTATTCAGGCTTCTCCCCTGTCCCTGGCACACCCTTGGAAAACCAGCCTGCCATCCATCCTTGGCGGCAGAATCGTTTATATCAGGCCAGTTTTCTGATTCGCGATTATGGCTTTGAGCTGGAAGATATGCCTTTTGAGAACACTTGCAATTTGCCCCTGGACATCGATCCCAAACTGGCCTGGGCGCGCCAGCACCTGAGCAGCCAACCTGTCGAAATAAACCAGGCAGATTTGCACGATCTGATCCGCATCCCAGGAATCGGTCCGCGCAGCGCTCGGGTAATCCTTGAAAATCGCCGCAAAGGGAAAATAACCCGCATTGAACATCTCACAGCATTGGGAATCTCTGTTAAAAGAGCGCTGCCCTTTATATTACTGAACGGGCGCAGACCATCTATTCAATTGACTTTCCTTCAATGAATGATGCTTCTCATCAAATACATTTTCGATTTATTGATGAGCCAATCCAGCCAATTTTTAAGGTTGCCCCTCTCTTAGAAAAAACACCCTCTTGCCCTGATGGGTTCATCTGGGGCGAACAGACGCTGCGTATTGTCGCTTTGCTGGCAGAATGGCGCAATTATGGAAGACGCGGCAGGATGGCCACCAACATGACACCCGCACACACTCGACAGGCCTCCCGCGTGGGTTCCTGGGGTGTCGGGCGTTTCTTTTTCCGAGTCGAGGTGGAAGATGGCAGGATTTTTGAGATTTATTACGACCGCGCTCCAAAAAACGCGGGCGATCGCAAAGGCAAATGGCTTGTTTATGGTGAACGTATAGCCTGAATGGCTATACGACATAATCTTGTCCCAAAATATAATTTTCCAGGCTGTGGATGGTGATATTTTTTTGGGAGATCATCTCCTCCACCACATCCCGCATAGAGATCATCGCAAGCGGCATGCCATGCTCCAATACCGGCAGATGCCGTATTCGTTCTTGCGACATCAGCGCCATACATTCATCAATGCTGGTATCCTGGGTGACATAGATCACCACGGTCGACATCAAATCTGAGACTGAGATTGACAGATTGACCTGTTCATGTCCTATGCAATAACGAGCCAGATCGCGCTCCGAGAAAATGCCGATCAAATCCTCATCTTCCATCACCAAAACAGCACCGATATCTTTTTCTTTCATTAACTCAAGCGCTTCGAGAACGGTCTGATGGGATTCGATGGCCCAAACATATTTACCCTTTTCTTCCAGAATATGCCGGACAGTGAACATTTGCTCCTCCTTAATATACTCAAAAGCGCCCCAATTGAAAGAATAAATGGCGGGTGAAACTAGTGAATTTTTTCACAGGCTGGGATACAAACTAATTATACAAAAAAACGCTGGTTTTTGGGGAATTTCTAAACCACAAACCTGAGAGCTGCAAACAGTATTGTGAACAACAATACAGCCGATCCAATCCGCCAAACTTGAGTGCTTGAACGCTGATCCATTAATATTAATTGCGGTGGTTTACCAATCATGCCGTAAATTGGACCGCCCAACCACGAAAATCCCAACCCACCCATCAGTCCACCGACCAATCCCCATAATTCCACCTTGATAAACAAGCTCAAGGAGAAATTAATGGCGATGATCAACGCAATATTCATCAAAATCGAACGCAATTTTTCCCCGAACAGGAATCGGTTCTGATAAACAAAGACCCCCTGCGCAGCAACCAGGGCAAAGAGGCCGGTGGCGGAACCAAAAGAGGGACCAGGAGACATCCATAGTGAAACGACATTGCCTGCCAGCGCTCCTAGGCAATACAGCACGAAAAACCGCCCATGGCCGTAATGCTCCTCCAACATCCTCCCGAGTATATAAAGCGAATACATATTAATTCCAACATGCACCAGCGATGCATGGACCAAAACAGGGGTGATCAACCGCCAGATCTCACCTTGTAGGATTCGCTCATTAATCTTCGCCCCCAGGAAAGCGATCAAATCTTCGCCCACAGCCGACTTTACCAACATTTGAAACAAGAAAAATCCCAGCGTCAGACCCATGAGTGCATAAGTCACCCAGGGTTTCTGAGCGGCTGTCCAAAAGGTGACCTGGGTCTCAGAGGGTTGGTTGATCTGCGAAGATACTGGCTCAGGTTGCGTCATAACGCCACGCGGCGATGGTTCACCCGATGATGCTCTGTGTGAATGATGGCTTCGACGATATCCACCGCTTCTTTCAATTTGCGGTGCCTGTTGACCACCACATAATCATATTCTGGTAAATGATCCAGCTCGATTTTGCCCATTTCAATTCGGTGCTGCTGTTCTTCAGCGGACATTTCACTATCGCGATTCTTTAGACGGTGAATCCATTCTTCTTTGCTGGCTGGAATCAGAAAAATGGTCACAGCCTGAGGAAAAATAGCCTTCAACCGGACGACGCCCTGCACATCCAGACGGAATATCAAATCTTTGCCACTGGCGAGCGCCTCTTCCACCTGTTTACGCCCAACCCCTTTATATTGACCATACACCAGTGCATGTTCGATGAGTTCATTTTGGGCAATCATCATTTCAAATCCCTCAACGTCCACATAATAATAATCCACTCCATCCAATTCACCCGGGCGCGGCGCACGGCTGGTGGTGGTAACGACAAAATGCAGTGGAAGATTACGCTGGATGAGTGCCCTGACCACAGCATCTTTGCCAACCCCGGAAACACCCGAGAGCAGAATGACCAATGGAGACGGTCGGTGTAAGCCTTCAAATATGTCTTGCTCGCTCATGGTTACCTTCCAATTCAGGGCTTTGTTTGATTATAATTGAATGTTGCCAACTCACAACTTAAAATACTTGGAGACGAAATGCCTAATTATGAATTTCGCTGCCTGGATTGCCGACGCAGGTTTGATGTTTTTATGACCTACGCTGAATATGGCAATAAGGCGGTCGCATGTCCAAATTGCAAAAGCAACAACATCCAGCGCCGCATTGGCCGCATCCGTTTTGCACGCTCAGAGGAGAACCGCTTGGAAAACCTGGCTGATCCAGGCAACTTGGCCAGTCTTGAAGATGATCCCAAAGCGCTGGGGAGAATGATGCGCCAGATGAGCTCAGAATTGGGCGAGGATATCGGTCCAGAGTTCCATGAAGTTGTTGGGAGATTGGAATCCGGCGAAAGTCCTGAAGACATAGAGAAGAATATGCCGGACCTGGGGACTGACCTACCCGACAGCGGCGGAATGGATGATTTTTAACTTCACGGTTGGTTGACTGCGCGGTAAAGCTGCTCAACCGAGGTCATCCAGGAAATCCGATTAACGAAGGCTGCCAGCGAGCCGCTTTGTTCCCTTAGCTTGCGCACTGCCGGCCCAACCGGATCCTGGCCTGCCGCCCCGCCTGGCTCACTGGCATATGCACCGTGAAAAGCGAAATACGCCTGATTTAACCTGCGTATCCGGTATCCATTTTCCCAAAATTGCTGGCGACGGGTTTCCATATATTGCTCTGCTTCATCCACCCGTTTTTCGGCCAACAAAGAATCGACCACCAGGCGAGTGACGCGCATCTCCTCGGGAAAATTG
Source organism: uncultured Anaerolineaceae bacterium (assembly GCA_964496705.1). Taxonomy (GTDB): domain Bacteria; phylum Chloroflexota; class Anaerolineae; order Anaerolineales; family Anaerolineaceae; genus CAZCBJ01. The sequence continues at coordinate 3,781 of CAZCBJ010000162.1, forward strand.
AATTGCACAGGATGATTCGTGGCAGCCTGGCGGTTCTGATCGGTTACCATATCTGTGATGGGTTTGGGCAGGTATTCAGGGAAAAATACAGACAAGGCTCCTTCGCCAATTTCCTTGCCCGCAATGGAGGCGGTCGTTTCGTTCATTGTGCGTAATTGTGGCGTGGTCTCATAATTAATTCCCAAAGGGCGCAGAGTTAAATAATTATGAATCCACTCATGACTGATAACATCTGTTAGAAAAACCATATTATCGGTGCGCATCACCATGGTGGGATAAGTCCCAATCCCACCCACAGGCTCCACCAAGGCCGATACATCGTAGGCATTTTCTACCGCTTGCTCCAATGCAACCATTTGGGCCACAGTTAATTCGGGTAACAATGAGATATTGGCTTCCTGTCGAATGATCTCACGGGGTGAAATGATCAGCGCGTATGGCAGCGGTGTTGCGTGATATAGGAGCGCCGGAATTGGAGAACCGCCCAGAGATAAATCTAAGTCTGCGATTACCGCGGACACTTGCTCCTGAAGTACAGCCTCAGCCATCGGGCCCAATCTGGCCAAATCCTTCTCAACAGAATCGAGCTGATCAGCCAATCCGGCGGCGTTTTTGGCTGGATTTCTTTCACTCGGGTCAGAGTAAATGGCGTTAATTTGCGCCCTAAATTGGCTTACCTTGCGCGTCGCCGCCAACATATCGGTAACGACCTGCTTCTGAACACTGTCATCCATATAACGGGAGACGTCCAGAGCCATGCTGGCTCCTTTTAGGATAACAGTATCAACTGTCCAGGTCACATAATCAAATTCAATCATCCGGGTGAAAAATCGGAAACGCTCTGTCTTTTCAGCGGGTTCAACAGCGCTTCCACCTAGAAAAAAACTACATATGATTGCGATAAAGCAGAGTCTGATGAAGACCAATCCCATCTCCTAAAAACGGATTATACCTTCTGGCAGTGTATGGAATTGTCCCAGCGCATTAAGGCTGGATGAGAAAACCATCTACATAACACATTCATATTGACAACGTTTGCATAAAACCATAAAATCATCCAGATTAAAAATTCGCAGTGCGAACTTTTCGCTGCCCAAAACTATGCAATCAAACACATCACTTGGTCTTTCGCTTTTTCAAACCCTGATGCTCATTTCCAGGACGCTGGATTCCATCATCCGGCGTCAGCAATCAGATTTACTTCCGCCGCATTTTCTTTTCCTGGGGGCGGTAAAACAAAACCCATTGCCCCAACGCGAAATTAGCCGGCATCTGCGCATTGGTGCATCAACCGTATCCGCCACCATCGATGTATTGGCCAGGCGGGGATTAATCGCGCGTGAGCGTTCTGAAGCAGACCGTCGCGTGATCTTGATTCGCATAACACCCGCAGGAGAAGAATTGCTATCTGCAAGCATAAAAAATCTGCTCGACGAAATGCAAGCCATTCTGAACTCATTGACAGAAGATGAACTGGAAACAGTCACCCAATCAATGGGCATCTTGCATGCGACCTTTTTACAGGCTGCCGCAATCAATCTGCCAGAGCACATCATCGAGAGCCCATTCCCGGTATTCGAGGAAAAATAAATAATATGAAAAAAATCATCATCTCCCTTCTGGTCGTCGTGATTGCAGTAGGTGCATTTTTCGGATATCAGCAGATTCAAAAGAACCGCGCCCAGGCTAACAGCAATTGGCAAACAGCTATCATCCAACGCGGTGATTTGACCGCCATTGTGGGCGCCACCGGTACGGTTCGCTCCAATCAGAACACACTCGTTTCCTGGCAAACCTCCGGTCGGATTGGAAAAATTTCTGTAAAATTGGATGATTCTATCAGTGAAGGTCAAATCCTTGCCTCGCTGGATGAAAATTCTTTATCTCAGAGCGTCATCCTGGCAAAAGCCGACCTGGTGACAGCCGAGCGGAACCTTGCCAACCTGCGCAACTCAGCGTTGGCAAAATCGCAGGCAGAATTAACTCTGGTCCAGGCTGAAAAAGCTTTACAGGATGCGAAAGATAAACGTGACAGTAAAAATTTCAAGCGCGCTGAACAAGCGACCATTGATACCGCTCGCGCCAACCTGGTCCTTGCCCAAAAGACGGTGGACGACGCGGAAGAAATTTTTAACCAATTTGTGAACAGATCAGAAGATGATATTTTGCGGGCTCAAGCGCTCAGCCAGCTCTCCAACGCCAGATTGGCCCGCGACCGCGCCCAGGCCAGCCTGAATTATCTACTGGAATTGCCAGACCCTCAAGAAATTGCAGAGGCAGATGCCAGGGTGGCTCTCGCCCAGGCTCAATACGACGATGCAAAACGGGAAGTGGAAAGACTGCAAAATGGTGTTGATCCGAAAGATATCGAAGCGGCTGAAGCGCGGGTGGCTGCCATCAAGCTACTACTCAACCAGGTGAATCTTTCCGCGCCATTTGACGGCACAATCACCAATATCCTCTCGAAAGAAGCCGATCAGGTGAATCCAGGCAGTGTTTCTTTCCGTATCGACGATCTCAGTCACCTGTTGGTGGATGTGCTTATTGCTGAGGTCGACATCAATCAGGTAAGAGTAGGTCAACCCGCCGACCTGACTTTTGATGCCATTCCAGGAAAATCATATAAAGGTGAGGTCTATGAGGTTGGACGGGTTGGTACAACGACCCAGGGGGTGGTGAATTTCATGGTAACGGTCGAAATATTGGATGCCGACCAAAATGTAAAACCTGGTATGACCGTTGGGGTGAATATTATTGTCAACCAAATTAATGATGTGGTCATCGCCCCAAATCGCGGAATTCGGCTATTGGACGGGAATCGGGTCATTTATGTTCTGAAAAACAATGTCCCCACGCCTGTTAGAGTGCAAATTGGCTCCACATCAGACACGTTCAGTGAGATTTTCAGTGATGAAGTGAATGTGGGCGATACGATAGTCCTCAATCCGCCCGTCCAATTTGGGCCCGGCGGACCGGGCTTTATGGGCGGGAGATAACCGGGCATGGAAAGTGATCCTGTAATCGTCGCCCGAGACTTGTGCAAGATCTATCACATGGGCTCCATAGAAGTGGTGGCACTGTGTGGGGTTTCTTTCACCATTCAGCGGGGTGAAATCATCTCCATCATGGGGCCGTCCGGTTCTGGGAAATCTACTATGATGAATTTGTTGGGCTGCCTGGATCGACCAACCAGAGGGGAATATTTTTTGGATGGAGAGCTGGTTTCAAAATTGACTGATGACCAACTGGCCAGTATTCGCAACCGAAAAGTTGGATTTGTATTCCAGAGCTTCAACCTGCTCTCGCGCATCAGCGCGCTGGGAAATGTTGAACTACCCTTGCGATATGCTGGGATCAACAAAGAGCGCACCGCCAAGGCCAAAGCCGCCTTGGAAGCAGTCGGCCTTTCAGACCGCATGAAACACCGGCCAACCGAATTATCAGGCGGTCAACAACAAAGGGTGGCGATTGCACGTGCATTGGTCAACAATCCGGCCATCCTGATGGCAGACGAACCCACCGGCAATTTGGACTCCAAATCCGGGAAAGAGATCATGGAATTGATCCTCAAGTTAAACCGCGAGCGGGGAACAACCGTGATCATTATCACACATGACCCGAATATTGCCGCACAGACCCAGCGTGTCATCCGATTAAGTGATGGCGCCCTGGTGGAGAGTTGATATGACCCTGGGACAAGCCATTTTCGAAGCATTGGAAAGCCTGAACTCAAATAAAGTTCGTTCTGGTCTGACAATTCTGGGTATCGTCATCGGCGTGGCTGCGGTGATTGCCATGTTGGCCGTCGGTCAGGGCGCTCAGGATACCATCACGGGGTCCATCAGCGGCATCGGATCTAACCTGATCTTCATCTTCCGCAGCCAGAATGATGACATCCGAAACCCAAAACCACTAACCCTCGGAGATGCTGAAGCCATCGCTGATCCATTTCAAGCACCATCGGTTGCAGAAGTTGCTCCGATTCTGTCTGGAAATGGTGAGGTGGCTTTTTCAGCCGAAAAGACCAACACTTCCATCCAGGGGGTTACCCCCAATTACACCTCGGTGCGCAATTGGGAACTGCTGGAAGGTGAGTTTATCACCAATGAAAACATTCTTGAACAGGCATCCGTGGCTGTGTTGGGCACCGAGGTCGCAGATAAATTGTTTGGTCAACAAACCGGTATCAGCGGTCAGACTATTCGCATCGAAGGTCAACCCTTCCGCGTGATTGGCGTATTAAAATCAAAAGGGGGCGGTTCCTTTGGCAGTCAGGATAATGTCGTATTGGTACCATTTTCAACCGCCCAGTCCCGGTTGATCCGCCGCAGCCGGGGTCAGGTGGATGTGATTTTCGTCCAGGCGCTGGATGCCGATCTGGTCAAACAAGCCACCGATGAGATCACCCAAGTGTTGCGAAATCGCCACCGCATCACCTTCGGAGAAGATGATTTCAATGTCTTCTCTCAGGCCGATTTTGTACAAACCGCTCAGACCATCACTGGCGTTTTCACCATATTTCTGGGCGGAATCGCAGGGATATCCTTATTGGTTGGCGGAATTGGCATTATGAACATCATGCTGGTTTCTGTCACTGAACGTACTCGTGAAATTGGGTTGCGTAAAGCCATCGGTGCTCGCAAACGCGATATTATGATCCAATTTTTAACCGAATCTTCTCTGCTGAGCTTATTGGGCGGTGTGGTCGGAATAGGCTTCGGTTATGTGATCTCTTTTATTGTGGGATACATCGCCACTGTTAACAACACGCCATTCTCACCAAACGTAAGAATTGATGCTATACTTTTGGCAACCCTGTTCTCCACAGCTGTCGGTCTTTTCTTTGGTCTGTACCCAGCTAACCGCGCGGCGAACCTCGAACCAGTTGAAGCTTTGAGGTATGAGTAAGTCAAGTCGAAATAAAGGCAGCCCAGCATGTCCAGAAAAAACCCGAAGAAACGATCGTTGAACCCCAAACGCTGGCTTGGATTGGTTGTACCGGTCATCTTGCTCTCGTTGATTTTTCCCAACCTGTCTGCGGTTGAGGCAGTCAGCCCAACGACATCCAATGGACTGCCAGTGCTGGTGGTTGATCTGCGGAAGGATGAAATAAGCTCCCATCCCCACGCCTTAACGCCTATGGGCAGCACCCTGTTTTTAATCGCGACCGAAGATAAAGGCACCCGGCTTTTCAAATGCAATCCCCCCTACAATCAGTTGCAGCGCGTAGGCGATGTTTACGCGGGTGGAGATGGGGTAACCCCGGACGAAATCGCAATGGTCGGAAATACGGTTTTTTTTCAGGCCAAAGATGCCAGCAATAGCGGTGTGGAATTGTGGAAAAGCGAGCCTCCCTACATGGATGCCTCGTTGGTGG
>CAZCBJ010000163.1:0-9126 GCA_964496705.1 uncultured Anaerolineaceae bacterium
GACTCCTTGGGTTCCAGGCGCTGAGGATCGTCCTTCCACTGCCAGACGTAGTCGATGTAACCCTCATCTTGCCGCTGCACCAGCGTGGCAAATTCGACAAAAATGCGCGCCCCACGCGGATCGGTGAAATCGGTCAGGTCTTGACCGTTGAGATCGGGGCGGTAAGGATGCATGATCATGCGCGGCTGCATATCCTGAATCCAGAAATAATCCTTGCCGTCCTCGCCGTAGCGCAGGGATTCAATCCGCGCGGCTGCCATCGACTGGGCCTGCTCGCGGGTGAGCAGGCCGCTTTGCTCATCGCGCTGGTAGGATGCCAGGATGCTCCAGGCCGAATTGGTCAGCTCGCGGATCATCTCGCGCTTGCGCCCAAGCAGCGTCTGCTCAAAAGCGGGCAGGATGAACGCCCAGAATGCGCTCAGGAACAGCGCGATTGCGATGAAGGTGGGTAGAAATATGCGCAGCACAAAATAGCGTTTGCGAAAGTGATGCGCACGCCCTGCCGGATGGACGGGCGAAGACGGGATTGCCGGGGCGTGATGCTCAGCCTCGGGCGCCCGTGTTTCAACCGGCGGTCCGGCCAGCACCGCCTCGCGAAAAGATATCCAATCCTCGCGCGGCATCTCGATCCCGTAGGTGTGACCACCCTTGCCGTCGCCATCATGAAAATCAGTCCCGGCGCAGACCAGCAGATCGTATCTCGCCGCCAGCGCGCGCAAGCGGCTCTGCATCTCGACCGAATAGGGGGCGTAATACACTTCGATGCCGTCCAGCCCCAGTTCCTTCAAAGCCGCAATCTGCGCCTCCAACTGGTCGAAATCCGCTGCAAACATCAGCGGATGCGCCAGGAAAGCCCGCCCACCGGCGCGGTGGACCAGCGCGATGGCTTCACTGATCTCAAGCCAGCCGCCCGGTGCAGCGTTGGGCGCCGGCCCTTCCGCCTGCGCTGCATGACGGCTGTTGCCGGCTTTGCGGATCGAATCGGCGATGCTGTGCACCTCCAGGGCTTTCGCCTGGCGCAGGGAGAGCAATGTGGCAGCCAATTCGGCATGCTGCGGGTCGAACCCGTATGCCAGCAGGTGGACTTCCTTCGCGTTGAAGCGGGTGGTCAACTCCACACCGCTCAAAAATGCGCTGCCGCGCTTCTTCAATACCTCCTCGAAGCGCGGCAGCCCTTCCAGCGTGTCATGATCGGTCAGCGCGGCGTAGCGCACCCCGGCGGAGACCAAGTTGGCCGCCACGACCTCCGGCGGCAGCTCGCCGTCGCTAAAATTGGAATGGCAGTGAAAATTGACCAGGATGGTTTCGTCCATGGCCGCGCGCGGCATCCTGATGCTAGCGCACCTCCCCGTTTCCGGTTTTGCTCTTCTGGGTGAGCAGGGATACCACCACCAGCGTGATGAAACTCAAGGGGATGGAAACGATTCCGGGATTGTTGAACGGGATGGGAGCATCCAGCGGATTCAAGCCGTAGAGCGTGTACAGCTCGGGCGAGAAGGCGATCAAAGCCAGGGATGCGACCACGCCCACCATGATCGAGGCAGCAATGCCCCTGGCGGTGGTCTTCTTCCAGAAGAGCAGCATGACCACAGCCGGCAGGTTGGCTGAAGCCGCCACGGCGAAGGCCAGCCCGACCAGGAAGGTAACGTTCATGCCTTTGAACAGGATGCCAAGCAGAATGGCGATCCCGCCGATGACAAAAGCGGATATTTTCCCGGCAAGCACCTTCTGGTGATCATCCATCTTGATTTTCAGGTAGCGGTCGAACAGGTCATGCGCAACCGCGCCCGAAGCGGCGACAATCAGACCGCTGACCGTGCCCAGCACGGTGGCGAAGGCGATGGCGGAAATGATGGCGAAGAGCAATTGGCCAAAGGAGCGCGCCAGCAGCGGGGCGGCCATGTTGCTGTCCGCCGGGTTGAGGATGCCGTTGACCATCGCGCCCAAGCCCATGAAGAGGGTCAGGATGTAGAAGAAGCCGATCGCCGCGATGGCGACGATGGTGGACTTGCGCGCGCTGGCCGGATTGGGCACGGTGTAATAGCGGATGAGGATGTGCGGCAAGGCAGCCGTTCCCAGGAAGAGCGCCAACATCAACGACAGGAAGTCCACCCGTTCCAGCAGCGTGCCCTCCACCTTGAACTTGAGACCCGGGCGCATGATGCGGTCGCCGGTGACAATTTTCGGATAATAAATCGTCACCTTTTCTCCCGCGTTGTCCACAAAACTGGCCGTCTTCCAGGTTCGGACGGTGGTATCCGGATCGGTCAGGGCAGCCAGGAACGCAAAGGGCGAAAGGCTGCCGGTTTTCACGTCGCGCTCGCCGTCAATCTGCTCCAGGTTGCTGACCTGGCGCAACTGGTTGTTGGCAGAGGCAGGCGCGCCGTTGATCCACCTGACGTCCTTTTTACCCACCACCGATTGGGTTTCGTACAGCGTGACCACGCCGCCGCTCTCCACCGCTTCCCACCAGGTTTCCTGACCCGCGTTCCCCAGACGGACAAACTCGAGCCCGCCTTTGATATCTTTCTGTTCCAACACATCCCAGCCAGCCTCGCTGACCGCAATTTTGCCGTCCACCTTGCTCGCCGAAAGCTGCGCATACTCGTAAACCTCGACCTTGCCGTCCTGGTCAGGTCGGGTGCTCAGCCCGCGGTTCAACACGGCAATCACCAGGATGGTGGAGAAAATGATCAGCAGCAAACCTTTCAAGAATTGGACATAGGTGGTGGAAGCCATGCCGGCGGTGGCGACGATGGTGATCACAATCGCACCCACCATCAACACACCCCAGGAATGCGGGATGCCCAGCAAGGGTTCCACCAACACGCCCGCTCCAACCATCTGCGGGATGAGGTAGCAGATGGAAACCACCAGCGTGCTGATGGCTGCGGTCAGCTTGATGGCGCGCGAGTTGTAATTGGCGTCCACCGCGTCGGTGAAGGTGTATTTGCCCAGCCGTTTCAACGGTTCGGCCACCACAAACAGCGCCACAATCCACCCGGCCAGGTAGCCGATCGAATACAGGAAGCCGTCATAGCCCACCGTGGCGATCATGCCGTAAATGCCCAGGAAGGAGGCCGCCGAGAGGTAATCGCCGGCAAAGGCGACGCCGTTCACACTCCAATGGATCTTGCCGCCCGCAGCATAATAACCGCTGGCGGTGCGCGTGCGATTGCCCAGATAGAGGGAGAGGCCAATGACGAAGGCGACGAAAAGGAGGAAGACGATGATGGCCATGTGTTTACGCCTTTCCGTTGGTCTGGGATTGGGCAGCCCGCTCAGCTCTGGCGAAGTGCGCTTCTTTGCGGCGGCACAGCCCATCATAGATCAGGGCTTCGATCAGGGCGACGACAATCAACGCGATCCCGTAAACGGTTGCCAGGTTCATTCCGGCAAACACAACGGCTGCCATGCTCATCGGACTGATCAGGTTGATGGCTACAAAACTGGCATAAAACAGCATATAGGAAAGGAACATCCAAATGCCCAGGCGGATCTTGAACGGTCCAGCGGGGTCTTTACCGGCGGGTGTTGCGGGTTCATGCAGCATGACAGCAGCTCCTTGGGAAGAATGGGATGTGGGCTAATTATATCTGTAACCCCGCGAACAGGTACATATCCACGGCGATGAAATTTTGCGAAAGGTCCACAACAATCTGCGGATCGTTGACCAGGGCCAGGGCGATGAAAACCCGCTGCTTTTGGCCCCCAGACAGCTTGCTGAAATAGGCATTCCGTTTCTCGGTCAGCCCCAGCTTCTCCATCAATTCCCGCCAGTCCAGCGTTTGCGGATAGAAAGAAGCAAACAAATCCAGCGCCTCCCAGACCTTGATGCGCTCGGGAAGCACTGCCGATTGGAATTGAATCCCAATCTTCTCGCGCAGCTTTCTGCCGTCGCGGGCGGGGTCGCTGCCCAGCACGAGAATCGAACCCGAGTCATACGGGCGCAGCCCTTCAACACATTCAATCGTGGTGGTCTTGCCCGCCCCGTTGGGACCCAGCAAGCCGAAAATCTCCCCTTGCTGCACGGTAAAGGAGATGCCGTCCACCGCCCGAACGCCGGGATACTGTTTCACCAGTTGATTGACTTCAATTGCGGTTGCGTTTTTTTTGTTCATACGAGGACCCTATGAAAAATCCCTTGGCTATTCGCTTTCAACTCGCATAGCGTCTCAGCCCATGTCAACGGGCGGTGCACCGGATGCCGTCAGGCCGACGACCATGCGCCCTTCTGGAAACTGACCGACCAATTCAGCGAGCAGGTTGCACAGCGCAGCCGCCGCATCCGGCCCCATCGCCTGGATGGCCTGAAAGGTCTGATCGGTGGGTGAGACCGGCGGGACCGCAGACAGCAGCTCCAGACCTTTCGCGCTGATCTGCACCGGGTTGCGCCGCCGGTCGTGAGGGTCTGCGCCGCGCTGCGCCAATCCCTTGCGTTCCAGCGCGTCCATGGCGCGCACCAGTGTGGAAGGATCCAGTCCCATGCGCTGGCTGATCTCGCTGATGGTCAGCGTTTCAAATTGGATCATGCGCAAGACGCCGTACTGCAGGCTGGTCAGGGTCAGCCCATGCGCGCGCATGCGCTCTTCCATGGACTGGTTGAAATACTTGAGCAGCAGGGCGGCATACACCTGGATTTTCAAGGCGGTTGAAAGCATTTCGACAGATTGCATCCTAACCTCGCAATTTATTCGCTTTATCAATTATTGATAGTAGCAATTATATACATATGCAATTATATTGTCAAGAGGTGGTAATGATGGATCTTCACCTCCTGGCAGCCGCTGGAGCCGGATGTGCTATGCGGACCGGGTCACAGCGTCCAGGTGCGGTACGCTTCATTTTCGAATTCGGTCACCGGCTGGTTGTGCTCGCGGGCAAAATCCTCAATGTGCGGCACCTGCGTGCGGTGGGCGTGAAAGGCCTTCAATTTGCGCGCCGCCCAGGGGCGGATATCCACCAGCAGGTCGGCGGGATCATCCGGGTTGGTCTCTCCCGGTGTGGTCGAACCCGCATGGGCAGCCTGCCAGGTTAGCAACAGCCCGGGCCGCCAGGGACTCATCTGGCGCACAGCCTGAAAGACCGCCTGATGGGTGAAAATGTGTTGGGGATGCCCATACTCGCCGTAGCTGCCGTGGGTGATAATCACTCCCGGCAGCAGGCGCTCAAAAACCTGCTGGAGCGCGCGGCTAAAAGTTTCAAAGGGCACGTCCACCGCGTGCAAAACACCGTCATTCAGCGGATCCACATAGGGCAGAAAGACCAATTCCTGCACGCCCAGGATGTGGGCAGCTTCGCGGGCTTCCTGCTCACGCACCCGGCCCAGGTCAACGCGGGCGCACAATGGCGGCTTGCCCAGCCCTCCGCCCTCGCCGCGGGTGGTGTACACAATGCAGACATGATGCCCTTCATCAGTATATTTGGCGAGCAAACCGGAGGCGCAAGTCTCATCATCAGGATGTGCAGCGACGACAACGATGTTCATGATATCCTCTTGATTAAAGTGAAATTTGCTTCACTGCCCTCTTGGCCGGACAGGCGTGCTTTGCCAATCGCTGCAGTTATTGGCGTGAAGCGCGTTTGGATCCACACTGGCATCATCGGTGTAGAATTCATCGCCCGCCTGATTGACCCAGCGGTAACGCCACTGGTTGGAGCCGGTCTCGGTGGCACGGGTGAAGGGGTTGATGTATTCCTCCAGGTTCATCAGGTTGAGGTATTCGTTGCTTTGTCCCGCCGAAGAAACCCGCCGCCCGCCAATCTGCTGGTTGATGGATTGCAGCTCCTGTTGCAGGTTGCGCGCCTGCTGCTCGCGCAGCCGCTGCTGCTGCTGCGCATCCAGCCCGCTGGCGCCCATAAAGCCCTGTCGGGCCAGCTCCTGGGATACCCAGGTGGGATTGAGTTTGGCAGAATCGCGGATATGCGCCATGATGGGCTGCCACTGTTCGAATTCATCCTGCGGGGCGCGTTCCAGGAAGGTGTCCTTGTTGGACCAGATGCCCATCAGCGTGGGCCCCATGTTCTCGATGACGGCATAGGCGTTTTCGCGGTAGGTCACGCCGCCTTCACTGTAAGTGAAGACGACCATGCCGCCAGCGTAATTGCCCAGCACCGGCACGCCCATGGCGGCGGTGTTCTGGGTGTAATTCTGGGCCAGGATGGGCATCTCCTGACGGTGAAGCACATTCACATTCGCAGCCTGGGGATGCGCCCAGGGGAAAACCTGCTGAATCAGAAAATCCACCGGGTGGAAGAGGGGCAAAGGTTGGATGCCGGGCATGGCGCCGGGGAACATGCCGCCCATCATCGCCGCCGGGTTCATGCGCGGATCGGTGAAGACCATCTCCGGGCACCAATGCAGCATCACCCGCCCCTGCACATCATCTTTGACGGCGAAATCCAGCCTGGCAGGAGCGGACTGGGCGCCCATCATCATGGGCATTCCCGAGCGAAAAATGCCGCCCACCGTCAGCCAACCGTCCGGCACCTGCAATTCAAAAGCACTCTCGCGTGACTCGACACAGCGCAAGAAGAGGATCGAGTTGAGCGGGGTGGTCTTTCGGGTCATGTCCTGGTTGGCGACCATGAATTCGGTGCCACAATAAGGACAACTGGTGCGGTTTTCAGCGGGTTCGCGCTGCAATTTGCCACCGCACATCGGGCAGTTCAGAGGAATTAATTCGGCCATATTCACCTGCCTGTTCTACCCATGCTAAATTGTGAATAGAGGTAATTTATTGAATTCTAGTTCACTTTAGAACGTTAAGCAATAAAGGGCGGTCGAATCATCCGTGTTCATGCACCTGGAAGGTCATCATGCGGGTAGCAGCACACAACCGTGTCCAGAAATTCCACACCGCGAAAATACGGGCAGATCGAAGTGTTTTTGACCGCACAGCGATGTTGGCTGGTCTGTTCGGCTGCGTTCCACGGGCAGGCATCCTGCTCCCAGGCGATCGAACCCGGCTCAGAGGCAAGGTCAAGGAACAGAGCCAGGCGGGAAATTAAAGCTGTGAATAAACGCCTTGACCGGCGCGGTGACCTGTTCACCGCCAGTATAGGTCACCCCTGGATCCATCAGCAGTGAACACTGTTTACCGTCCGCGCCAATCAGGGTGAAACTCTCGCTGCCGCCGCCGTCGGGCGGGTCATCCGGTTCGATTCTCTTCAGCCGCGAGCAGTCCACCTGTGAAAGCTGCGCAAAAAGCGCTTCAACGGATTCGCGTTGTGCAACAACCTCCCAACTGCCCACGTTGACCTGTGTATGATCCGCGCGTCCGCTTCGGGTGAGAACCACCTTTTCGCGGGTGATGGAAATTTCTTCATGCTGCTGCCACTCTGGCAGGATGGGACCGGATGTGGAAGTATAAATCACCCGCGAAATATTCTTCATGGGTTGCTCCGAGGTGCAGGCAGAGAAAAGAAGGCTGGCTAACAAAACCAGAACAATCAGCCTATCGGTCTTCATGGGTGGATATTTTACCCGAGTATTGAACCAACAAAATTCTGACTGGATAGGATCATGGAAATTTTTCTAAGAGACCCTTCGCTGGCATTAGCTGAGCAGTAAAAGCCTTTGAAAAACCCGCTCAGGGAATCAGCCCGCGTGAGTCCCTGAAGGAGCGCAGCGACTGAAGGATCTCCGAAGGATTAATCACCCAACTTAATGGGTAGGTCAGGCAGGCAGCCCGAATCGCGGACAATTCGCGGATGGACACCCGCAGACCAGACTCCTGACTCGCCATCATCCAACATCCTCCTTTTCCACCAGCTCTTCCTCAATCGCCGCCCTGAGTCGGTATGGGAGCCAGGCAAAATCATAGCGCCTGGTTTTGCGCTGCCATTCTTTTCTCATTGCGTGGTTTTACCGCCTTTTCTTTGCGCTTTTTCCTGGTTCTCCAGCACTCGCGCCTGCACGATGCGGCGAATTAGATCAAAGGGGACCGGACGGTTGAGGGGAAATTGAATCGCTCCCTTGGAGGTTGGATAGGCCGCCAGCTCCGCCTTGAACGGCTCAATCCCTGCTGGTGTGGGATAAAAGCCGATGTGGCGCTTGAAAGCCGCGAAATGCACCAGGTTGCCGTACAGGATGAAGGTTGGCATCCCGTAACGAATCGCCTCCACCGCCTGCGGGGCGACCTCGCGGATCACCGTTCGCACCTGTTGCAAGATGCCCTGCACTTCAGGCGGGCATGTGGCGATGTATTCATCGATGTTATTGGCTGCCATGTTTGATCCTCTCTCAATATCAGCCTGGTTCATCACAGGCTGTAAAAACGAACAGGCATTGCCACTCAGGGACATTCACCTGCCTCAAACAGGTCTGATTTTACACCCTCGGCATAAATCCACTCTGCAAAACCTCGCGCAGTGTAATGGAAATAACCGTAATCAAAACTGGTCTGGATCGACACCAACCATTGCCCCACCTGCCAGCCAAGCTGTTCCTGGACAATGTACTGGTTGTTGGGGTGCTGCGAGGCGGCTTCGTACAGGTCATATCCATGAAAACATTCCTGCGGATTTTCGCCCCGCTGTGCTTCAAACCGAGCGCGGGCGTCTGCCTGGCTGGCAAAGCGCAACACTTCAACCCTGTAGGCGGTATCCGCGCTGTTATAACAGGAGAACGAAGCGCCATCCCCCTCCACTTTAACTCCGCTCTCGCTGCGGCAATTCTCAGCCAGCTTGAGCACTTCATCGAGCAGAACCGCTTCGGGCAGCGCGGGCGTCCGCGTAGCTCCCGACCGTCCCGGTAAAGTTGAACAAGCGAGTAAAATGAATCCCAAAAACACCAGAACCAGGCTGCGAACCCGGCGAGATGTCCTTGGGTTGAGCAAATCGCAACGATACTCGGGCGCCGGAACAGAACCCGATTTTGTCCACGCTCGCCTTTTGCCCATCGCAAGGCTTAAGGCTTCTTGGTGGGTAGTTTACCCTTCTGTTCCTCTTGCTTCTTGATCTGTTGCTGCTGCTTTTGCCGCTTCAATTTATCCTTGTCTTTTTTGCTGCCTCTGTCTCCCATGGTTTACCTCCGTGAACAGGAAAATCCGGACTGGCCAAGCCAGCCAGGCAGAACCATATTTATCAATTATAGCCCACTTGCTCCGCAGGGGAATAGTTCTG
>CAZCBJ010000164.1:0-9018 GCA_964496705.1 uncultured Anaerolineaceae bacterium
GCAGCTCCAGAAAACCGCGCACCCAGTTGCCTTCGGGATTGGAGGCCATCGGCGCGGTGGCGTCCTCGGCGTGCCCGGTGGACATGCTCAGCAGGTGGCGCACGCGCATTTTTGCCAGGTTGGGATCGGGCTGCTGCGGGGCCTCTTCCGGGAAGAAGGACAGCACCAGGTCCTCCACCGAGAGGCGCCCCTCGGCCGCGCACAGACCGATGCCGGTGGAGGTGAAGCTTTTGGTCAGCGAGAAGAGCAGATGGGGCAGGTCCGGGCGGTAGGGCGCCCACCAGCCCTCGGCCAGCACTTCTCCGCGGCGCAGCAGCATGAAACTGTGCATCTCGCGGATGGTCCGGTTGGCTTCCTCCACAAAGGCCAGTATGGCCGAGGAGGAAACCCCTTGTGTTTCGGGGGCGACACGCGAAAGAGTCAACGCGGGCATGATATTTTCTCCAATCTGGTTGATTACCAAATTATTATTGGTTCATTCCTGTTCAAGGGGCAAGTGATTGGCGAACCGGCAGCGCGGGTCGCCCTGCAGCCCACCAGTGGCGCAGCAGCGCATGGGTCAGCAGGGTTTCAGGCTGCCTGTCGCGGTGCATCTCCACCACGATCATCCGCCCTGTCCGGTTGCCACGTCCAGGAGTTTTCCACCGACAATATTTCCAAGAATTTCAGGGGGGGTGGGCATACAAAAGCTATGCGGATTATACAGCAGATACCCAAAACGGGTGATCACAAAGGCCAATCTCTGGTTTTGGCTTACAGATTCGTTTGCTTTTTATGCCATTGAAAAGTTATAATATATGGATAATTGAAAATGCAGCGGGAAAGGCTGCTGTCATCATTCCCTCCCAGATTGTTGGTCGGGATTTGTCCATACCGGTCAACAACGCTTCGTCATTATCAGGAAAGCCGGCTCCATATGGAAATTAAAATCATTGAGCCAAATGGTTGGTCAAAATCGATGCGAATCGACAAGGCTTTAATCCGCATTGGCAGCGGCCCAGGGGTGGAAATTCAAATTCCTTCAATACAAATCGCACCGCTCCATCTACAACTGCTCAACTCGCCCGACCTGCCCTCTGGATGTCGGGCGTTGAATTTAAATGCAGCAGTGGAAGTCCAGCGCGGGGAAATGTCCATCCCGCTGGCCACCTATGCCAAATTGGACCTGCGCGACGGGGATGAGATCCTGGTGGGCGAATATCGTCTGAGTCTCAGCCTTCCGGCTGCCGCAGCGCTGGTGCGCTCATCCCGCTCCATCCAGGCTTCGCTGGCTTTCCCGGACTCCACGCTGCGCCCGGAGGCAGCGCTGGTCGGCACATTGTTGGTGCGCAATTCTGGCAGCCAGCCGGCCTGCCAGTTTGAGGTTACCTTGAGCGGTTTACCTGACGACTGTTATCAAATTGACCCCATTCCGCTGATGTACCCTGGCGCGCAGGAAGAAGTGCATCTGCGCCTTTACCACCGCAGGCTTTATCCCCCGGCTGGGGCTCAGGAGCTGATCTTCACCATCACCGCACCGGACGATTACCCCGGCGAGGAGCTGGTCATCAGCCAGAGCGTGTATATCATGCCAGTCTTTGCGCAAGAGCTGTTGATCGCGGATGATCTTAGCTCACCGCCAGCCGTCCGGACTGAGCCGGTGTCCCAAAGTGTCCCGCCCCCAGCGCTGGAATTTCCTCCGCAACTCCCGATTGAGACTTCGCCTGCGGTGGAAACCTCAGCGCTGCAGGAACCCAAGCCTGTCGCGTTGGAGGTTGCAGCCGAACCGCAAATTGCCGCGCCAGAACTGCCCGCCCAAACGCCGGCTGTGGTAGCCCCCCGGCGGCCGGCCAGCCGGCGCAGCCGGGCGCTTGACGCTGCAGCAGAGGCTGCCAAACCCGCAGCGCCCGTTGAGCCAGCCGCGCCTCCTGCGCCGCCTGAAAACCGTTCCCGTCCAAAGGTGGTGCGCAGTCAGCCGGATGATTTCTGGGATGAAGGATGAAGGGAGCTGCCGCATGCCAGCCTTGAGTCAGTTTCAAATTCCTCCGGTGGTGATTAAAGTATTGCTGACGGCAGGTTCCATTCTGGGCATTTTGCTGGTCTGCATCCTGCTGATCCTGGTGGGGCTGCAACTGCTGCGCGTGCGCGCGGCGCGCGAGCACGCCATCCGCCTGACCAACCAGGGCAACGCGCGCAGTGTGTATCATTTAACGGTTGAGTCGCCAGAACCGGCGTTGAAATTCGCCTTTCTGATGAACAAAATTCCGCTGGCTGAGGTGCCTCCGCCGCCGCCCCCTGCGCCGGTGCAGTCGGCTCAGACCATCGCGGACCAGGCGCATGCACAACCGCCAGCGGCGGCTCACAAAACAACAGCCTCCGCAGCGGCATCACCGGCTGGCGGTGTGGTCAAACAGGGGAAAAAAGCCGGACAGGAGGCCGCCAAGAAAGCCGGCGCGCTGGCTGCACTGCTGGGCGCAGTGGGCGGGTTGCTGCCCGGAAAGGTCGGCCAGAAATTGAAAGCCGGCGGCGCTCAGGCGCGCGAAGTGCAAACCAAGACCACCCGCGCGGTGGATGCTCCCGCGCAAATGGAACGCCGCATGGAAGCGGTGCAGAAAAGCGGCGGTCAACTCGGCGTCCCGACCTCATCGGGCGGCGTTCAGACGGCCGGGGGTGCTGCCGCCAGGCCTGCCGCCTCCGAGGCAGTTCCGGCTGTCATCCCGACCAGCCCTGCTGCTGCGCCCGCGCCGCCGCAGGTATACACGGTTCAAACCCGCGAAGTGACTCCTGGCGAAACGATTTTGCTCTCCCTGCGGATTGACACCCAAAAAAGGCGTTATCCCGAAGGCACCTTTGTTTACAACATCACCTCGCAGCAGATGCCGCTGGAAAAACTGAACCGGGCTGCCCCACCGATTACCAAACAGGGCAGTGTTTACTTCAAGCATGTTGGCGCCTGGCGCTACTGGGTGGTTCCTCTGTTCAACAGCCTGGTGATTTTCTCTTCGCTGCTGGCAATCTTATTAACCGTATCGATGATCTGGGCTTAACGAGATGACAGGAGGTCAGCATGGCTGATCTGAATTACACCATTCACGAAGACTTGACCGGTGTCCGCGACCTGGAATTTGACCAGGCGGTGGTGAACATCGGCTGTCACCCGGAAAATGATGTCACCATCACCGGCACGGGCATCCTGCCCTTCCATGCCACCATTCTGGCGCAGTCCGGCCAGTATCATCTGATCCCCATGTCACCGGATGCTGCCATCGCGGTGGACGGCAGTCCGCTGCAGGTGGACGGGACAAACCTGACCGAAAGTCAGACCGTCCAGATTGGCCGCTACCTGTTGACCGTGCGGCGCAACGGCTCGCCGCACGGCATGCACATTGCCATACAGCAAAAAGGCGGGGCTCAGGGCGCCGTCGGCGTCTCGACCCCCGGGGTGGAGAATGCCATCCTGGTCAACCTGGCGGCGCAGGTGTCGGAGATTGCCGTCCAGCAAACAGCGGTGTACCAGCTTGAGGTGATCAACGCCGGGCCGATCGTGGCCAGTTTTCAAGCCGCAGTGCGGGGCGTACCGGCTGAGTGGGTGAACATCAAGCCCGCCGCTGTCAATCTGAACGAAGGTCAACGCGCCACCCTGCAGGTGAGCATCACCCCGCCGCGCGCGCCCACCAGCGCCGCCGGCAAGCACCCGCTGGTGTTCGCCATCACCTCGCCCAACTATCCCGGCCAGCGTTGCGAGGCTGAAGCCGAGCTGACCATCCTGCCTTATGTTGAATTCAGCCTGGGCGGATTGTCGCCGCGCCAGGTGCGCGTGCCCTGGGGGCGGCGGGTGGGCAGGGTGCGTCTGCCCATCACCAACCTGGGCAACAGCACGGCTGACCTGAATGTCTCAGCTGTGGATGATGAGAACGGCTGCTCGTTTGATATCACCGTGCGCGAGGGCGTGGAGCTCAACCGCCAGGCTACCATAGCCGTCCCGGCCGGTGAGACCGCCCATCTGCCCATAGAAATCACCCCGCTCAAGCAACCCATCGCAGCGCTGCGCTCCAAACGTTATCATTACACCACCAGCGTGGCAGCGCCTGACCCGAGCGTAGCCGCCCAGACGCTGAGCGGCTCGGTGGTGGCCTCGCCATTGTTTGGCTGGTGGGTCATCCTGCTGGCGGTGTTGGGCGTGCTGGCTGGTCTGTTTCTGCTGCTCCAACCGCGCATTAATTATTTCCAAGTCGCGGCGGGCAAAGATGTCATCGAACTGGGCGATTCGACCACGCTGGAATGGAGCGTTTCACCCTTTGCCTCCCGGGTGACCATCAGCGGAATTGACAAACCGATCACCCGCGGGCAAAACTCGATGACCGTCACCCCAACCCAATCCACCACCTATGAGATGGTCTCGGGCAACTGGCTGTCGGGGATGCTGAGTCTGGATCGCAAAGAATCGCTGACCGTCTTGACTGTGCCGCCCGCGCCGGTGATCCGGGTGTTCGAGGTGGACCGCAACGAGGTGAATAAGGGCAATTCAATCAACCTGCGCTGGTCGGTGACCACCGCCGAGCAGGCCTTCTTGACCATTGATGAAGTGGTCTACGAGCTTAAAGGGGATAAGTTCAGCGGTGAGCAGGCGGTTGTGCTGGAGAATGACGCCATCGTCAGCCTGGAGGCGCGCAACGCCAGCGGCAGCGAGCTGCGCAGCTTTTTTATCAATGTTGTACTGCCGCACATCGATGTCACCAAATTCACCGTCTGGGTGCGCCCTCAGACCGCTGGCTTGAATTCAGCCCAGCCGGTCGCTGTGCAACTGACGGCGTCCCCGCGCCGCGCGTTGCTGCGGCAGCAGGACACCGATTTCTCACAAAAACTGGTCGAGCTGGTGCCGGATGAATCCAGCGATACCGGTTACCGGGTGGAATTCTACCAGCCGGATCGCGAGCTGGCAAAGGGCGAGCAGATCATGCTGGAATGGGAGGTGGATGGAGTTGAGACGGTGCAGATCGCGCCATTCACCGAGGTGCTGCCCGCCAACGGCAAGCAGCCCTTCTTCCCGCAAGAATCGATGAATTTTGTGATGACCGCCAAGAGCGGTGAACTTCAGCAGCTATTCATGTTGCCGGTCAAGGTGTTTGACGGCGAACAGCCCAAGGCGCCCACCATCGAATTCTTCACCGCGTCGCCCTCCAAGCGCATCGGCCCGGGCGATGTCCAGTTTGCCTGGTCGGTGACCGGCGAGTGGACCCGCGTTCAATTGTCCAGCGGCGAGGCGGTTATTGCGGACAATCTCTTTGCCCAGGGTTTTAAAACCACTCCCGTCGTCGAGACGGCTTCCTTCATCCTGACCGCCTGGAACGGCTCGTTATCCTCGGCCAAGATCATTGAGGTCACCATTGATCCCACCCTGCTCACCCCCACGCTGACCATCACGGATATTTACCCGCATCAAGGCTTCTTCCGTGTGGGCGAGTCGGTCAATGTCTTCATCAAGATCGAGGGCAAAGCGGGCAATCCGGATCCCACCGGCACGGTGATCGTCTCCGACGGTTTCTCCATTTGCACGGTTGCGCTGCCCACCGTGTCCTGCCAGCCTCCGCTCGTGTTCAAGACGCCCGGCACCAAGCAGATCAAAGCCTCCTACTCGGGCGACAAAATTTATGCGCCGGTCGACTCCAAGGTTTACACCAAGGAGAAAATCATCGTTGAAGCCAACCAGGTTTCGCTCTCACCTGCCTATTTCTATTCCGAAAAAGGGGTCAAGAAATCCCCCATCCCTTCGCTGTCCACTGCCAGCCTGAAGGTCGGCGACGGCTTGTATATGGATGTGTCGGTTATCCCGGAGAGCAAGATCATGGCGGACGACGGCAAGGGTCAGGTGACCGTGCGCTACTGCCCGTTGAATAATAAGGGCGCAATCATCGATAGCGAATGTGTGAGCGCCGGCCCTGCCACGGTGAAACTTGCCACTTCAGGGCCGGATGCGTCCGCCAGCATTGGGCATGCAGAGCTTTCCATCAATCATCTGCGCAAAGCGGGCAAATTTGCCCTGTTGATTTCATACACGCATCTGGATGGCGCTTTTGAACCGGTGTTGATCGGCAACACCGTCGACACGCGCATCGAATTCACGGTGGGACAGGGTGTGCTGCTGCTGATCCCCCAGGCCACCCCGCCCTGCACCTATGCCTACTGCCTGCTGCATCAATCCACCGATGCCAATGTGATTTTTGATGCCAAGCTCATGTTGAACGAATACGACCCGGCGATCCTGACTGACGATGTCATGGTGGACCTGTTCCCCACCTTCCCAAAGCCCGGCAACCTGGAGGTCACCGCCACCAAAAAATCGGACAATTCTCCTTTGCCGTCCTGGACGAACAAATGCACCTGGCAGATCAGCGGTTCGATTCACCAATTGGTGTGCACCAACGTGGATGTCTCCCAGGATATGGACCTGCGCTATCTGTTCCCGGTTCCGGATGCCAATTACACCATCTATCCCAAGGCCATGCCCATCTTTGTGGAGGTGAAGGAAGCCACTGAGGTGGTGGTGAATTCGACCATGTTCAATAACACCTTCGTGGGCACGATCATCGAATTACAAAAAGGCAAAATCTATGTCCGCGAAAAGACCAGCGGTACGGCGTTGACCAATGTCAATTTCACCATCACCATTGACGGTTTGAATATCGCCGACCGGATCATAAAAGTGGACGGTTCCTGCACGCTGGATGCCAACAACGGCTTGATCCTGACCCAGGGGGCTGATTACACTGTGGATACCTGCCGGGTGGCATTCAAGAAAGCTGCCAGCAGTTATAAGCTGTTCTTTGATTTTGCTGGAAACAATGATTTCGATGCCAGCACAAATCAACGCGATATCAGCGCCGGAAAGCAGAACGGAATCGCGATCAACTGGCAAAATAACGATATCTCTGGCAACTACCAGGTCTTCACGTATATCAGCACCGAGTTGGATTTCACCTGCCCATCAGCAACCGCCTCGTGCGCCAATTTCACCACGCAGGTACTCACAGGCCAGGAAATTCAGTTTGACCTGAGCGCGGCTGACAGTTGCAAGGTTTACAATGATGTGACCGAGGTGACCAGTGGAAGATTCACCCTGCCTGTGCCGAACGGCAGCGGCAATGTGATCTTGCCCAATGTGCGTTTCCGCTGCACCACCCTGAGCAGCAAAACGCTTAAGGTCGGCTTTGTCAGCCCGGCCACCAACGATTTTGGCGTCAGCGCCGGCACGCAAAAGAATCCCACGCTGGTGAAATATAATGCGCCGATGGTTCCCACCATTCGCCAAAACGACGGCACCTCGCTGGCCACTTATCCCTTGATCGGGTCGCCCAGCGATCCCATCACCAGCAGCGAGTGGTTTGTGGGTGTGGAATACTGGGTCAAGGTGGACCTGACCAGCATGCCGGATGATGCCACGCCGGACGCCACCGACAAGGTGAAAATGGTCTGGCCGATTGCGCTGCACAACGCGCTGGATCCCGATCCGGCGGTGTCGGACTGCCTCCCCTATTACAAGACCGGCACTGATCCGGCCGAATATTACATTCCCTTCGAAAAGTCCGGCACCACCTGGACGGCCAAGTGTAAATTTAAATTCTCATCCACGCGCTTTCTGCAGCCCAATGACACGATCGATTTCGCGCTGCAGAGCACGCGGTTCAACAATACCAACACCAACAATTCCATTGATCTGCCCAACGCGATCAACAAGCGGACCGCCACCATTGCTCCGGACATCCGGATCAATGATGGCTCTGCGTTGGACACGTATCCGATCAAAGGCTCGCCCACCGCGGACATCGCCAATTTGTGGGTGGGTGAGGAATACTGGGCGGTGGTGAATATCGCCAGCCTCACCGAAAATCCGGATGCTTCGGATGTTGCCAGGATGGTGTGGCCCTCCAACTTGACGGCGGCGATGGATGCAGCCAAGTCAACCTGTGATTCGTACGCCACAGGCGATACTTATAACATTCCATTCGTTAAAAATGGCGGTGGTTGGCGGGCGAGCTGCAAATTCGTCTTGTCCAGTGAAAAGACGCTAAAAACCAGCGATCAAATCACCTTCAACCTAGTCAGCAACCGTTTCTCCGATTCCACGACCTACGCGGTTAACCTGCCCGATGCGGGGGTATTGAAAATGCCGGTGACGATGACCATCAGTGTCATCAACGGTGCGGTCAAGACAGCCGACAGCGAATGGTACGCGCTCTCCAATCCGCGCATCCAGGTGGTGCTGTCGGAATATGAAACGCACTTCCAGGGCGATCTGAACACAGGCTTGACCTGTGCCAGCGGATTCCTCACGGTCACCAGCAAGATTGGTAACAACGCCGCCACCACACTGGGCGATTGCCAGAAGACCGCCACCGGAAACGGCACGGCCACCTTCACCTATGATCTGCCGGATGACAGCGCTTACACTGCCACCATCACCGCCAGTTACGCCAACGCGGCGAATGTCTTCGCGGATTCCAGCGCCACTAAAACGGTGAAGATCGTCAAGATACCGGTTTCCATTTCCCTCAGTGATCTAAAATGGATCGACTCGGGCAATGTGGAGCGGCCCTTCCCAGAACAAATGAAGTGCCTCACCTGCGACAATTGGCCGACCAAGCTGTTTGTCGCCAGCCGCTCGTACACGGTGACCATCACAGTCACCGCGACTGCGCCGGTGGGCTCGGAGCCTATCGTCACCCAGGGCAGGGTGAGGTTGAGCCTGTTGTCCAGTGTTCAGGGTGTGACCAACACCTTTGAAGCCAATGTAGCGAATGGCAAGGCTACCTTCACGGGAGTAAATCCGAGCAACAGTGCATATTGGTCGTTCAACCTGGGTCACAAGGTTGAATTCTACAACGCCAACGCCTTTGAAGATGCCAGCGCTTCCTCCAGCACGGTCATCATGCGGCGTTTATGGCAGACGTTCTCCCTGGAAAATTGGAGTGGGAGTAATGGATTCAGGGTCGCCGATACCACCAATAATGAATGTTTTGATGTGTATCTGGAGGTGGATGG
>CAZCBJ010000165.1:0-1135 GCA_964496705.1 uncultured Anaerolineaceae bacterium
TTTCAGGCGAAAACGTTGTTAAATACGTTAGTCGTGGCGGTTTAAAGCTCGAAAAGGCACTCCGCGAATTTGGCATTGATTGTAAGGGCCTACTGGCTCTCGATGTGGGCTCTTCAACTGGTGGCTTTACCCACTGCCTTCTGCTCCATGGAGCAAAAAAGGTTTATGCTGTTGATGTTGGAACGCAGCAACTCGACGAAAGCCTTCGCAACCACTCGCAGGTTGTTTCTATTGAGAATAAAAACATTAAGGATTTGAGCACCGAAGAGGTTGATGGCAATAGCTTCAATTTAGTGGTTGCTGACCTTTCGTTTGTTTCCTTGACAAAAGTAATACGCTACTTTATCCCATTTTTAGACCCAACAGGAGTGATTATTGCATTAATAAAACCACAGTTTGAAGTTGGCCTAAGCGCAATAGGGAAAAATGGAATTGTTAAGAACCCCAGGCATCACATTACTGCCATTAAAAATGTAGTTGACGAAGCTGTAAAACATGAACTATTTGCTAATAAACTCATCTCCTCGCCTTTAATTGAGCGGTTCAAAAACATTGAGTACCTTGTTCTTTTCGGCAGGGTGCAATCAGGATTTGTGGATTTTGCAAAAGTAATTGATGAGGCATTTGCTAGTCAGGCTGGCTCGTAGGAAGGTTGTTTACCATATGTAAATATCATTGCATTTGCATGGCAATGATATTCTAGTTCAGCGTTTTTTCTTGGGAATCCTTCGTTTAGCAATGCTGGCAGATCGATTAACTGTCGTTTCATGCGTTGTCTGCTTCTTTCTACTTTATCAGGTTTACCAAACAGCCATTGGATGTACCATAAATACAATTGTCTAACAAATCAGCTAATTAACTGAATACTTGCGTATTGCATTCAATGCGTAGACTAAAATATTTACAAATCTAAGGCTATAACATTAGCCGGACGTAGGAAAAACTCATGGCTTTTCCGCAATATGCCAGGCAAAATATTAAATGCCAATTTCCATTTGTTGTATGATAATATAGCGTATAAAAAAAGGTTAAAGTAACATATTATTGATCTCCGTATCTTTTTAAAAATTCCCATATAATTTGGTAAGGGTTAAAACACTCCTGAGCATAGCCAGAAGCATTTTTATGTTGTATA
>CAZCBJ010000165.1:1161-8980 GCA_964496705.1 uncultured Anaerolineaceae bacterium
TTTGGTTCCATATTTTAAACCCTATTTACTAACCTAAACCCTAAAAATTATGAAGAAAATTATTGCTGTTTTGGTATTTGTTATTGCTTCTGCAACTTCTGCTATTGCCTGCGAATGCTATTTTGAAATGACCCAAGAACTAACCTGCTCTGGTGGTTTAAGCGTATCTTCCTATATATACTGTGGAAGTGGCTCTTACTGCTCTAAAGAAGCATTACAAGCTGCGTATTTAGCGGCTGCGATGCAAATGATGGAGCATGCATCTATGTGCAAATAATGAAGCCGTAACTAGTTTTTAAATTGCATAGATTTAATTAGTTCCTTCCCCCAATTCTTAAATTCATAGGGATTTATGGAATTGGGTGAATTTTTGGAAATTAGGTATTTAACAATTTTTATTTTCTACATGAGTAATTTGTTTTTCCCCTAATAGACGTTAATTTTAGAGTTTCGTATATGAAATCATTAGGGTGTTGTTAACCAAGAAATACTTTGTAAAACTTCATTTCCCTAATATGGTTTTGTCAATTACAAAGGTAATCAATATTACTGCATCATATTTTTAAATTAATCCCCGTGAAAAAATATTTAAGCCTTTGCGTGTTTCTGGTAGCCTTTACTTTTGCCCTTAATCCAATCAAACAAACCCTTGCTCAGTTCACTGGGACAATAATTTACGAAGGAATATGGCCGTTAACAAAATACAGAATTCTTTGTGGAAGAGGTAAAATGCTTTTTAATAATTATCAATCAATTCTTTTACCAGAAAGCAATTATAGGCATCAATACTTCAATAATGCCAAAGGCACAACAATGGAAGACAATGATAATCCAATGTATATGGCGGTACATAATGTAAATCATGGCGATACAACTTTGATGGATAATAATTCAACAAGAGATCCATTCAATATTTTAGTTGACTTAAAAGCGAAAAAACTTTTTCAAAGAATACAGAATTCTTTTGAAGAAATTGGATTGCCCCTGGATAGTTCGATACTTTTAGAGGAGAGTACAAGCATAATAAACTGGACACTGCATTCCGAGCAGAAAATTGTTGGGAAATATATGTGCCAAAAAGCAACTGCCAATTTTAGGGGGCGCGACTATACAGTTTGGTTTGCACCCGAAATACCTGTAAGTTTTGGCCCATGGAAACTTAATGGACTACCGGGCATAATTCTTGAAGCATCCGATAATAGTAACCATGTCAACTTTCGTGCTATATTTATTGAGGTTCAAAATAGTACTAGCATTGATGCTATTTCTTTTGAAAAGGATTATGAAATTTATTCTAAGATGCAATATGAAGGTATAAAGTGGAAAAAACATAGAGAAATTGAAAAGAAAAGCGCTGAGGCCGGGCAACGTTTACAGGCTAAAGCCCCCCAAGGAATTTTTGTTACCTTTTCTACAATTGTGTCCTTACATGGGATTGAGTTAGAATATGAGTTTTTACCAACCCCTAAAAAATCAAATTGATATGAAATTCTTTATCGCATCCTTTTTTATTTTTTTACCTTTTCTTGTGTTATCTCAGATTTCGGGTGTTGCAACCTACAGCATTACATTTGGTCATAACCACTTAGTTGACAAACAGGCTACATTAAGGTTTAATGGTGGTAATTCTTTCTTTGAAACAACAGCAGGGCCCAATAATGCGTTTGCGCTAGTGATTCACGACACTTTGAATAGTTCCCCAAATCGGTTAAAGAATTCAATGGCCAATCATTCGCAGGTTTACACAAACTTGCACGAGAAAAAATTAGTCACATCCAATGAATTTTTCCTGTCCGAAACAATTTATACTCTTGAGGAGCCAAAAATAATCCTCTGGAAAGTGCTTTCCGAAACAAAAAAAATTGGAAATTACCTGTGCAATAAAGCAACCGGTCGCTTCAGGGGCAGAGTATACACCGCTTGGTTTACCAAGGAAATTCCTGTTGAACTGGGCCCCTGGAAATTTAATGGCTTGCCAGGCTTAATTTTGGAGGTTTTGGAGAAAGATAAGCACATTCACATTGTTTTACAAACTATAAATTTGCCGCTGGAACAAAGGATTGCTCCTTTGGTAGCAAGTAATTACCTTTCTGTTTCAGAGTACTTGGCAAGGTTTAAAAAAGAGGTACTGGAACTCACACCAGACCATCCCCTAAGGCACAAGCCTTCAGTTAAAACTTACATTGATATTAGCAACTTTACCGAACTTGAATAATCGTTCAATTTGTTTTTTGCTCTCTTGTCAGGGTGTAATTAAGAGAATCTTTTGGTTTATATTGGTTTTATGCTTTTTTTACAACGAAGTTCGGGGTCAAACCAAAATAGTAGGTGAAATAAAAGATACTCTGGGCATGCCTATTCCATTTGCTCAGGTTCTATTGACCCCAGATGGGGAAACAAATATTGTTGCATTTACCCAGTCGGATAGCCGAGGGGAGTATAGCCTTAAGGTTAATAAATGGGGAAACTTTATGCTCGAATATAGGGCTATATCATTCCAAAGCAGAGTTTACCCCGTTACCATTCTCGAGAGCCAGCGAGAACATGAAATGGTAATTAATCCTATTTTAAACCATCAATCGGTATCAATAAACGAAGTTGTGGTTATGGGCGAGCGGCCCATAACCTTAAAACGCGACACTGTAATTTTTCGCATTTCGTCATTTGCAAAGGGCGACGAGCAGGTAGCCGAGGATATTCTTAAACATCTTCCGGGGATTACAGTTTCCGAAGGTGGTGGCATATCGTGGCAAGGGAAAGAAGTAGAAAAACTTATGATTGAAGGCGACGATCTGTTTGGCAAGGGTTACCGGTTGGTGTCGCGCAACTTGCCCTCGGGGATTATTGATAAGGTAGAGGTTTACGAACGTTACTCCCACAACTCATTGCTAAAGGATATTGAGTATAGCAATAGAGTGGCACTTAACCTTACCCTGAAGGAAGATGTGAGGCTAACCCTTTTCGGGAATGGCTCGGTGGGGTACTCCTCGCACTTAACTCACACCGTAAGTGGTAGTGTAATGTCGGTCGGAAAAAAGAATAAATACTATCTGTTTACCAACTCAAACAGCGTTGGGGTAAATCCAACAGGAGACATAAGGCATTTTGTCAATCCTCAAATTGGCGATGAGCAGGATTCGTATCAGCAATCCATCGTACCCATTAACTACTTAATCAACATAAAGGGATTTGCGCCAAACCTTAGGGAGCAACGAGTTAGGGATAACAATTCCAACATGCTGTCGGTTAATACCATTATTAAGCCTGCTAAGAAGTTAACCGCCAAGTTAGTTACATTTGGAACCCATGAACTTGATGCTTACTTTAATGAGGGCTACATGGAATACCGGCTTGCAAATTCTAACTTTACCAACACCGAGAGCCATAACCTTTTGAACAGGGCTATAAGCGGGTTCGGAAGGATTGATCTTAAGTACGATTACTCAAAGAATTCCAATTTGGAATACCAGGGCCAGGTAATGCGACAAATTGGGAAAAGTACGGCAAGACATACCTTCAACCTGGTATCTAATGAAGAGCTGTTGAGCAATAGCACTACAACAACAAGCCATAGTGCAGTATTTACCCACCGTAAAAATTCTTCCATGGCAATAGTAGCTGTAGGTCAATTTTTCATCGATGAGCGGCCCGAAAGGTATTACGTTTCTGCCTTTACACTGGGCGACCTGTTTCAGAATATTTCCGATGGTACTGGGCAGTGGCAATCGGTTAAAAGCAGCATGAATACAGCAAAAACAGAATTGAAGGCCCTTTTTCGGTTAGGAGAAAAGTATGTTTTTAATGTCCAATCGGGAAGTTTGCTGCAATGGAACAGGTTGTTTTCACTTTTCACAATTGACCAAAGCAGCGGAGCCTCTGTTACACCACCTTTGGGATACAGCAACAACGTAAGGCTGTTTTGTGCCGACACATACATTGTCAGCAGCATAACCAGAGTGGTTAAAACCCTATCCCTGAATGCAAAAGTTGGGGCTCATTGGATGCATACCGTAGGTAAGGGTTTTGCAATAAGCCCTTTTACGCAGAGCCAACCATTAATCGAACCCCAAGTAGGTGGGCAATGGCAGCCCAATAGCAAGAATAAAATTAAAGTTCAGTACATTTACAAAACAAGCCCATCGAGTATGGCGGAACTTATGAACGGGTTCGTTTTAACAGGTGCCCGTTCATTTAAAAATGGAATTGGCCAATTTTTACTTCAAAAAGCCCACACCTCGATGTTCCGTTACGATTTCGGAAGGGTATCCGATATCTTTCAGATGAATGTATCAACCCTTTACACCACAAGCAAAAAGGCTTTTAGCAGTTTTGTGCAAATTACTCCCAGCTATTCCCTTCAATCCATAATGCCCAGTAGCCATAAAGAAATGCTTATAACATCAGCTGCTACCGACTTTTATATCCGATCCTTGAGGAGCAATTTTAGGGTTAAAGGGAATATAGTCTCGAGCAGGTTTATTAGCAGTATTAATGGTTCGGTTGCAAACATAACATCACAAAACTACAACTATGGCGGGGAGCTGCGATCGGCCTTTAAAGGTTTTTTTAACTATCACGTTGGGACTAACTGGTCATATTCAAGGTTTATTTCCTCCATAACCACCAGCAACAATAATAATTTCCAATTTCTCGATTTGCATTTTAAATTGTCCCCTTCATTCCAGGCAACAATCAATGCTGAGCGCTACTATTTCGATAATATCAGAAACCCCAATAATCCTTTGCATTTTATCGATGGAAGTATTACCTACACACATAAACCCAAAAAACTAACTTTTACTGCTATAGCAAACAATTTGCTTAATAATAAGCAGTTTGGAAATATTTCAATTACTGAGTACAGTGAGATAGGTAGTTTTTATAGAATAGTACCGAGATATATTATGCTTCGTGTTGATTTTCGATTTTAATATGCAACGTAATTGTTCCGTGGGGTAATTTGTATTCGTAGATTTAAGCTGCAAATTACATTATTGCTAAACAATGTTCATCTCAATAATTTTATTGAACTGAATCCAATCAAGTTTTTTTGCCCACTTCACGGAAATTCCGTTCTCCAAACTAATCCCCAGTCCCTTTTATCGAGCGTAAAAAAAACTTTTAGTATTTGGCTCTATTCGAAAAAAACAATAACCCTTAATTGATTTTGCTGGAGCGGTTAACGAGGCGTTTGAGAAACAAGCTTCACTATATAATAAATAAATTTTATAGCCTAAAGGCTGTGAACAACAAATTCATTTTGCCAAACATGTAATTTCTTCCTTTGGCGATGATTGCACCACCGCTGAATTGTCACAAACAGGTTGTGCTAGAGTTTCCTCGTTAAGCATAACTAACCGATTGAAGCAAAATCCATGCAGCTTAATTCATACACTTAAACCTTAAGTATGTGCAAAGAGTTCTCGGCGAATTCGTAGGTGGTGATGTTGGTGGTGATAGCTGGGTACAATTCCTGAAACTTTTTGAAGCCGCTACTTTTTTTAGGGCTCCCTCCCATTTTTACTTCGTATGCGTGACCCGTTTTAAAATCGGCAGAAATAATAAAATCGACCTCCTTCCCATCGGTTGAACGCCAAAACCTGATGTTTTCCGTTTGGTATCTTTCGGCAAGCCTGGTGAAAACGTAGTTTTCGAGTAAAGCACCGTTATCGCTACGCTGGTCAAATGCTGCAAAACTAAATTCTTGTTGACTTTAAACTATGCTACAGCATTAATTTTGTACATTAAGCCTAAAGTATAATACCATACCAAAAACAACTGGTATTTATTCCAACTGGGCTATTCCAAAAATATCAGGTTTTTTTTAATATTTCCTTCCTATTTTATTCCACTACCGCAGGAGCTCTCGTGTGGTAGTGAAAGGAAAAGTAAGAGGTGATTGCCACGCGTCAGGGGACGTGTGGCGGCTAAGGGAATACATTGGGCTGTAGTTTAACAAATTCAGAACAATCTTCAAAAACTTTTAATAGGAGAAAACAGCACTTCACATTTAAGGGAAATAAAATCTAATGCGTTGCTAAATTTATGAGCACTCCATATAATAATTCAGCAACATTAATCCAAACATATACTTAAGTTGTGCACAAGCAGAAGAAACGATATCTCGACATTTAAATGACAAAAAAGCACAACTATTGGTCACTAAGGTATTTGTTCGTATCTTTGAAACAAAAAAATGTTTGAAAGAACTATAGAAATCGCAATAAGAGAGAAGGTTAACAGCGGTAAAGCCATCATTGTAGTTGGTGCACGACAAGTAGGAAAGACAACCTTAATAAACGAGATCCTTAAAGACAAAGATTATCTATTTCTGGACGCAGATGACCCTTCAACAAGGAATCTCTTGCAGAGCCCTACGACAGAACAAATTAGAACATTTATTGGCGAATACAAATACATCTTTCTTGACGAAGCTCAGAGAATACCAGGAATCGGCCTGACTTTAAAAATTATTACTGACCAATTCAAAAAAGTTCAACTATTTGTAAGCGGTTCTTCATCTTTTGATTTGGGAAATGAACTAAATGAACCTTTAACTGGCCGAAAGTGGGAATACGAATTGTTCCCAATTTCTTGGGAGGAATACGAAAATAAAATTGGATATATAAAATCTGAACAGCAACTAGAAAACAGATTGCTATATGGACTCTATCCTGAGGTTATTAATAATCAAGGGAAAGAAAGAGAAACATTAAAAAATCTTGTAAATAGTTACTTGTACCGCGACATCCTATCCTTCTCAGACATAAGAAAACCTGAAGTCCTTGAAAAACTGCTGCAGGCATTGGCATTGCAAATGGGAAGCGAGGTAAATTACAATGAGTTATCACAACTGATAGGTATTAATAAAATTACAGTTCAAAAGTATATCGATATCTTAGAAAAAGGGTATATCGTTTTTAGATTAAATTGTTTTAGCAGGAACATACGGAACGAGATAAAGCAGAACAGGAAAATCTACTTTTATGATACTGGTATCAGAAATATGATTATTGGTAATTTTAACCAATTGGATTTAAGAGTTGACAAAGGTGCTTTGTGGGAGAATTTTTTGGTATCGGAAAGAAGGAAGCAAAACATTTATAAAGACACTTTCGCAAAAATGTATTTTTGGAGAACAAAGCAGCATCAGGAAATTGATTTTGTAGAAGAAAATAATGGGCAAATTGTAGGATTTGAGTTCAAATGGAACAATAAAAAAACGAGATTCCCTCAAAACTTCATGGAAACTTACAAGGCAAAGGGATACGTAATTGACAGAAATAATTTTAGGGAATTTGTGAAAATATAGCATTGCCAGTACACAACAGCGTGTTTATTTTATTGGGGTGTGAGATGGTTATGGTTAGTTCAGCACTTTTGAATAACATTATAGCGAAGGGATAGAACATTATTTCAATCCCCCAAACAAAACAAACACGCAAACCCTACCAATACCATAAATGATACGGCTAATTAATATTCCAAAGTTTACGACACTTTTTTCTGGGTCGTCTAATCCGAAATAATAATAACCCCGATGCAGACCAAAATCAAATTAGCAACAGATTCCCTCGCCACGTCACGAACCGACCGTAGGAAGTTCAAAGAAGTTAGTCTTATCGTGTTGTAGTGTAGAAAAAAATGAAAATAAGTGGTAGTAGGGAAAAGGAAGAGTTAATTAAACCAATTCCTTTCGATATGTCGAATTACTATATTTCTTACTTTTACGCATCCAATTACTCAACTCACAACCTTTAAATAACTTAAATAATGAAACTAAAACCATTTCTTATGCTAACAGCAGGTATTCTATTGG
>CAZCBJ010000166.1:0-8951 GCA_964496705.1 uncultured Anaerolineaceae bacterium
CCAACACGCCGTTCAGGCTGACACCCCCGCCCGCCTGCACAAACAGGCCGCCCGCATTCTCGTTGAAACTGCCTCCGTTCACCTCAACCCACCCATCCGTCCACAACCGCGCACCCCAACCGCTGTTCGCGCTGGCCTCCACCTCGGCCAGGCTCACAGTCCCGCCCGCCTGGACATCCAATCCGGCGCCTGCCGGATCGAAGTTGGCGGTGAAAGAGCTGTCGCGCACCGTCACCGCCCCGCCGCTGCGCAGGATGACCCCGGCGCCATTGAGATTGGCCAGGATACCGCTCAGGGTCACATCGCTGCTGGCATTCACCAGCAGCCCCGTCAGACCGTTGGCGTTAAATTCGCTGTCCGAGAGAACGACGCCGTCAGCGCTTAGCTGCGCACCAAAGCCCGCATTGGTAATCGCGAACAGCGAACTGCCAAGCATGCTTCCGTCCGCCTGGGCCAAAATCCCGCCAAGTTTGTTGTTTTGCACGGCGCTGTAACCCAAGATCACGTCGCCAGCCGCGCGGATCGAAACGCCATACGCGCCGTTGTGGCTGTCGTACAGCGCCGGTCCGCCAAATTCCGGAGAGCTTAAAACAACATCGCCTGCGGAAGAAACCACATGACCGCTGCCGCCGTTGCGGTAGGCATACGAATCGCTGACCAGGACCAGCCCGGGCGAAAAAGTCTGCAAGCGGAACCCGTCCGCGCCGTTCTGGAAGGCATCGCTGTGCTCCAGCCAGAGATTGCCGTTGGTCAGTGCAACCAGCCCGGCGCCGCGATTGCCGCCAAACTCATTGACGCGAAACAGGTTGGTCAGCGCAATATTGCCTGTGCCGCTGCAGGAAAGCCCGTCGCTGAGGCAATTGTCCAGCAGCGCGCCGGCAGGCGAATCCAGGCCGCCGTTCCCGTACACATACAACCCCTCGGCATAGATATCGCCCGGCGTTTGGATGGAAATGCCGTAGCCGGGGTGATCGCGGAGGGTCGCGTTGAACAGGTTCACGCCTGCGGTAGCCGAGAGCTTTGCGCCCTGCGCTGCATTGTTCGCGGCGGTGAAGTTGGCCAGATTGATGAGCCCATTTACGTTTGCGTTCAACCCGCTGGCGCCGTTGCCCGAGGCGGTCAGACCGTCAACGAACAGCGAGCCGGTATGCCCCGCGTGCAGACCATCCTGTGCGCTGCCGTTGAAACGGCTGTTGTAGACCTCCAGCCTGCCCCTGTTCCCGTTCAGGCGGGCGCCGCTGCCCCCCTCGGCGCGCGCTGTCACCCGGCTGAGCTGAATATCGAACAGCGGGCCGGGACGGGTGCTGTCGGCGATGACCAGCCCATTCCCGGCGCCGGCGGACAGGATGTCGACACCGCTGAGGCGCAGCGCGCCGCCGCCGGTCAGTTGAATCCCGCTGCCGTTACCGGCCTCATTGACCGCCACGCTGGACAACTGCAGGTTGAAGCAGTCCACAGAGCGCACCCCAGCGCCATCCCCGCTCTCGTTGACCACCAGGTTGTTGAGACTGAGGTTGGTCGAATCCAGCAGTAAAACTGCGTCCCCCTCTGCGTTCTCACCAAGGATGAACCGCCGCAGGCTGAAACCACCGGCATAGGCTGCCGGATCGAGCCCGTCGCCGAAATTGGCCACGCGCAGCGGCTGAGGCAACTGGGTGTAGCCGGTCAGACTGCCGTCGGTCCAGTTGACACCTCCCTGCAAGCTGAGGGAGATGATCGCATCCGCGCCGCCGTTGAAGCTGTTCTCATTGACGGAGATCAGCGAACCGGGAGAAGGTGACCCATAGGTTGAATCAACGTAGATGATGCCGGAACCCTGGGGGAGGCTCTGGGCATGCGCCAGGGCAGCTTCGATGGAGGCAAAATCCTGGCAGCTTCCGCCGAACGGCTGCCCTGAAGGGCAGAAGCGCGTATTGCTGGCCAGCAGCAGCCCCGCGGTGGACAGCTTGCCCAGGGATTCAGGGATCACAACCGGAGCGGCTGCGGCAGGCTCAGGCTGCTCCATGGTCTGTTTTTGCTCAACCGGGATGGACGGGCGGGCGGGACGGCCCAGATCGTGCTCACCGGGCATGGGCGGGGGCGGCTCAGCCAGAACTGCGCCCGGCGCACTCCATCCGAAGAGGGAAACAAGGATTGCAGCCGTTAACAGCAAGCGATGGAACATTTTGGCGGGCATAACCAGGATAAAAAAGGACAAAAAAAAACCGGCAGTATGATTCCATTCTAGCACAAATGAGTTAAAAACAAGCGCCCCTCGCGCAGGATGGGATATACTCAAATTCAAGATGACCATGAGTGGCGAGACTTACGACTACATTCTCACCGGCGGCACAGCATGAACATCGGCACGCGCGGCGGGCGGATGAAAGCCTCCACGGGTTATGCCTTTTTGCGCATCCAGCATGATCCGGCGGCGATTGTGCGTTCTCTGGAATTGCACGGTCATCCGTTTGCTCCGACCTTCACTGACCTTTTCAAAAACAACCCCATCCAGCGCATTTTTCGCTTCCTGGACGAAACCGGAGACTTGCTGGACAATGTGAAATTGATGCTCTCGCTCGATCCGCGCCCGTTTGTGACCACCATGCTGCGCGTGCTGGCGGGTAGAATTTGACCTGTGGTATGATTGCCATCAACCCTGAAATCACTCGAGGCGGGATGGACACCTCCAGTCAGACCCCAAGCGTAGACATCATCGTCCCATTTTTCAACGAAGAAAAAGTAGCCGCCCAGTTTCATCAATTGCTGTGCCAGGCGATTGACCCGCTGCCCGGCCGCTTCAACATCTGGTATGTCAACGACGGCTCCAAAGACAACACGCAGAGCGTGCTGGAAAAGATCGCCCGCGAAGACTCGCGGGTCAAGGTGATTGAGCTGAGCCGCAACTTCGGACATCAGGCGGCGCTGACCGCCGGCATGGACCAAGCCAGCGGCGATTACACCATCACCTTGGACGGCGACGGGCAGCATCCGCCTGCGCTTATCCCGCAGATGCTCGCGCTGGCGCAAACCGGCTACGATATCGTCCTCACCCAGCGCATCGAAAGCGATGACCTGCCGGCGTTCAAACGTTGGAGCTCCGAAAGATTCTATTCGCTGATCAACCGCATCAGCGACACGCCCATCCTGCCCGGCAGCGCCGATTTCCGCCTGCTGGCGCGGCCGGTGGTCGAGGCGCTGCGCTCGATGCGCGAACAGCACCGTTTTCTGCGCGGCATGGTGTCCTGGAGCGGTTTCCGCAGCGTGATCCTGCCCTTCACGCCCCCGGCCCGGCTGGCCGGCGAATCTAAATATTCGCTGGCCAAAATGCTGCGCCTGGCGATGAACGCGGTGTTTTCTTTTTCTCTGATCCCGCTGTATGCGGCCATCTCAGTGGGAGCGCTGTTCATGCTGCTGGCATTGGTGGAAGTCATTTACGTGCTCAGTTTCTGGATCAGCGGCAACACCGCCAAATTGGCCCCCGGTTGGAGCTCGCTGATGTTCATGCTGCTGCTGGTCGGCGGCGCATTGATGGTCTTCCTGGGTATTCTGGGGATTTATGTGGGCTACATTTATCAGGAAGTCAAGCGCCGCCCGGTGTATATCATCCGCAGTAAAACCAGCCCACCGGAACACCCTGATTCATGATCCGCCGCAAGATCGCCGACCTTCGCCGTCTGCGTCTGCCAGTCTGGAGTGCGCCGCTGGTGCTGCTGGCGGCCTGCCTGGCCAGCTATGCGCTTCTGATCCCTGCGCTGGGGTTTTACTGGGACGACTGGCCCATCCAATGGATCGCCATGCGGCTGGGGCCGGAGGGTCTGGCGCGCTACTTCGCCACCAACCGGCCGTTCTGGGGGCTTTTATACCAGGCGACCACCCCGCTGCTGGGCAGCACCCCCTGGCATTGGCAGGTCTTTGGGCTGCTGTGGCGCTGGATCAGCGCGGTGCTGCTGTGGGGAGTGCTGCGCCTGGTCTGGCCGCGCCATCCGCAGCCGGCGCTGTGGGCGGGGCTGCTCTTCACCGTGTATCCGGGTTTCGGGCAGCAGTTCATCAGCCTGGTGTACAGCCACTTCTTCATCGTGCTGAGCGCCTTTCTCGGCTCGTTGGGCTGCACACTGCTGGCGCTGCGCCGCCGGCGAGCAGCCGCAGCCTGGACGGTGCTGGGGCTGGCGCTCTCGCTGGTCAACCTGATCACGATGGAATACTTCTTTTTGCTCGAAGCGCTGCGCCCGGCGCTGGTCTGGATCGCGCTGGGAGAACTGGCCCCCGGGCGGCGCGAGCGCATGCGCCGGACGCTGCGAGCCTGGCTGCCCTATCTGCTGCTCTTTCTGGGGGCGGGCATCTGGCGGGCGTTCCTCTTTCCCTACCAGACGCAGAACTACCAGCCCAAAATGCTGGCGCAATTGCAAACCAGCCCCGCTCAGACGGTGTGGACGCTTCTCACAACCATCCTGGGCGACGTGTGGCAGACCACCTTCGGCATGTGGGGACGGGTGTTCACCCCACCCAACCCGGCGGTGTTCGGCGCGCGCTCCATGCTGGTCTATGCCCTGCTCAGCGCCGGACTGGCAGCCCTGCTGGCCGCCTGCCTGCTGCTCTCTGAAGATCATACTGCCGAAACTGCCCGGACCAATCCGCAGGAGAATGGAGAATCGCGCTGGCGCAGGTTGCTGAGAACCAGGCCTGGCTGGGCGCTGCCGTGCATGACAGCCGGGCTGATTGGCTTGTTGACGGCAGGCTGGCCGTTTTGGTTGACCGGCATCCCGGTCGGGCTGGATTTCCCCAACGACCGTTTCACACTCTCATTCATGCTCGGCGCCTGCCTGCTGCTGGCCGGGTTGTGGGGCTGGCTGCCGCTGCCGCAAAGATTTAAGCTCGCGATGCTGGCGCTGGCGCTGGGGCTGGCGGGCGGGCTGCAATTCCAGAACGCCACCACCTACCGGCGCGACTGGGAAGCCCAGCGCGTTTTGTTCCTGCAGCTCACCTGGCGCGCGCCCGCGCTGCAACCCGGCACCACCCTGCTGACCAACGACCTGCCGGTGCGCTACTTCAGCGACAACAGCCTGACCGCGCCGCTGAATTGGCTGTATGCGCCCGACAACCGCAGCCAGCAAATGTCCTACATTCTTTATTTCCCCTCGCTTCGGGTGGGCGCAGGTCTGCCCGCGCTGCAGCCGGGGCTGCCCATCTACCAGAATTACCTGGCGGCCAGCTTCACCGGCAGCACCTCACAAATGACCGCGCTGGTTTTCAACCCGCCCGCCTGCCTGCGCGTGCTCGACCCCGATCTCGATCCACTCAACAGCATGCTGCCGGTGGTGATGCGCGAAGCCGCGCGCGTTTCCACCCGCGCGACCATTTTGCCAGCGGAAGGACGTGTCGCGGCGTTGGACCCAACGGTGTATGGGCCGGCAGGTCAGCCCGGCGGCTGGTGTTATTATTTTGAATCCGCCGACCTGGCCGGTCAGTTGGGCGATTGGCAGGCGGTGGTTGCGCTGGGCGATGAAGCCTTCGGGCTGGACGATTATCCCAACGATCCAGCCGAACGGCTGGTTTTCATCGAAGGCTATGCGCACGAAGGCAACTGGAACCGCGCCCTGGAATT
Organism: uncultured Anaerolineaceae bacterium; assembly: GCA_964496705.1. Lineage (GTDB taxonomy): Bacteria > Chloroflexota > Anaerolineae > Anaerolineales > Anaerolineaceae > CAZCBJ01. The sequence goes on from CAZCBJ010000166.1 coordinate 5,585, forward strand.
GACCGCACAAACCCGCGCCATCACCCCGGCCATGCAGCCCGTGCTTTGCCGCCTCTGGCAGCGCATCGCCGCGAACACGCCTGCCCACCCAGCCCAGCAAGACTCCGTGCTTCAGGCCAAAAATGGATTAGAATGTCGCTGATACGAACATACAGGGAGAAACTAGTCATGAAATTCTTGATCACCGGCGGAGCCGGTTACATTGGCAGCACCATCAGCTCGGCTTTGGAAGACAACGGACATATCCCGGTCATCCTGGATTCGCTGGTCACCGGGCGGCCCGAGTTCACCCGCGGGCGCATCTTCTATCAGGCAGACATCGCCGATGAGTCCGCGCTGGAAAGAGTGCTCAACGACCATCCCGATATTCACGCCGTGGTGCACTGCGCGGCGATCATCGTGGTGCCCGAATCGGTCGCCAAACCATTCGAGTACTATTACGAGAATGTGTACAAATCATTGATCATGTTCCGCGCGTTGAACCGCCTGGGTTGCAACCGGCTGGTGTTCAGCTCCTCGGCATCGCTCTACGACCTAGTGCCGGGCTTCATGGTCACCGAAAGCGCGCCGCTCAGACCGCTCAGTCCGTACGCGCGCACCAAGTACATGATGGAGATGATCCTGCAGGATTTTTGCGTGGCTTACGGGATGCGCGCCATCTCGCTGCGCTACTTCAACCCCATCGGCGCCGACCCGCAGATGCGCTCCGGCCCATTTCTGCCCAACCCCAGCCTGGTGCTCAATCGCCTGGTGGAAACGGCGGCGGGTCGGCTGCCTGTCTTTGAGATCACCGGGGTGGATTTGCCCACCCACGACGGCACGGGCATCCGCGATTATATCCACGTCTGGGACCTGGCGCGCGCGCATGTGGCTGCGCTGGCAGACTTTGACCGCGTCTTCGAGCGCGCCGGAAACCCTAAAGACGGCTATTTGGTGATCAACCTGGGCACCGGGCAGGGGGTGACCGTGCGCGAGATGGTGGCGGCTTTCGAGAAAATCTGGGGGAAACCCATCCACAAATGCGAAGCCCCTCCCCGCCCAGGGGACGCCGTGGGCGCTTACGCTAACGCGGACAAGGCTCTGCAATTGCTGGGCTGGAAGGCGGAACACTCGCTGGAAGACGGCATCCGCGACGCGCTGCGCTGGAACGACGCGCGCAAGCAAATGCTGGGTTATTAGAACACAAAGGGGATGAAGCGCCGGGTGGTGCGCATGTACTGCGCATAAGCCGCGCCGAAGCGCCGGCTGTTTTCGCGCTCCTCCAGCACGGCTGTCCAATGCAGAAAGACAATCGTCACCACCAACAGCAACACGGACTGGAGGGAGATGTGCTTCAGCGCGGCGCCAAGCGCCAGCCAGAGCAGCGAGCTGTACATCGGATGGCGGATGTAGCGGTAAACACCACTGGTGACCAACTGGGAGGTATTTTCAAAGGCGAAATTGGCCTGCGGGTCGGCCTCAGCCCGGGCGCGCTGCCCGCCGATTTGCTTGAGCAGCAGCAGGCTGTGCACCAGCATAAAAATCGAAGCCAGCAAAGCCAGCCAGGAAATGATCTGGCGCAGCGAAAATGGGTCGCGGAACCAATCCGGCGCATTGAGGATGACCAGGATACACACCGCTTCCCAGGCGAAGAAGCGGGCAAATCCGTGCGAATCGCGTTGGCGCAGCGACCTCCAGGAGATCGCCGCCAGTGCAATGGTGACCAGCAAAGCCAACCCGATTTGTATGAGCATCTGATCCCTTCGAATGCGTCTTCGCCTATTCTAGCACAGCGCAGCCAGGTCATCAGCGATGATCCGGTAGGGATCGAGCGCTTCCGCGGCAAGCCTAGCTGCGCGAGTCTGCCAGAACCCGCCCAGGCGCTGGCGCTCCTGCCACAGCTCGCGCAACTTTGCACCGAGCGCTTGCCCCGTCAACCCCGCCAGCGGCAGCGCCCATTCTGGCGCGCCCAGCGCCTCCAGCACGGCGCGCGTCTTGCCCAGATAGCCGATGAACAGTGCTGGAACCCCCATGCCCAGCGCAAACAGCCCGGCGTGCAGCCGCCCGGCCAAAACCGCGTCCATGCAGCCGTAACAGGCTTTGAGCAGACCGGGCGAAAGATGCTCATCCACCAGCATGCTCCGCTCAGGATTGGCAAGCCGCGCCATCACCCCGCGGGCAGCCAGGCGGTCATCTTCAACCGCCGTCGGGCCGCGGGACTGGGCGAAAAAGAACAGGCGCGCGCCACCGCGGGAAAATTCATCCAGCGCCTGTGCCAGCGCAGCGTAATATGCACCCATTTCCACGGATGACAGGCCGCGGGTCATGCGCGAGACCACGCTCACCCCCAGCGCCGGAAGCCCGGGATCGTAACCGTAGCGCCGCAGCAACGCTTCAGCCTCGGCGCGTGGGGCGGGCTGCAGCGCAAAGCACGGGTCTGGCGAATAAGCCAGCCGGGCAGCGCCAGCCGGGTACCAGCTTTGCAGCAGGCGCAGCGAAGCTCCGTCGCGGAGGAAGACGCGCTGCGCCTGGCGCAACAGGCGCCGCGCCAGCCCGGCGTGCCAGGGTCGGGTGAATGGGCCGAGGGTCTGCGGCAGGATGTAGAGCGGTTTGCCGCAGCGCCGCGCCAGTTCCAGCGCCGACAGCGAGACCAGCAGCGGCCAGCCGTACTTCCCGATAGAGAAAAAGGGATTGCCGGGCAGGCTCAGCACGACGTCCGCCTGGCGATAGGCGGCGACCAAACTGCGCCAGGCTGCTGGAGGCGGCTCGCCCATGCCGCGCGCCAGCGCCGCCGCCTGCAGCACCGCCATGCGCCCGCTGAACGTGCCAATCAGCGCACCGGGTGAAGGCAGCACCTCCACACTCAGCTCAGCGTACCCGTTTTCAGCCGGGTAATTGCTGGAGACCAGCAGCCGCGCCAGCGGAAAGGCGCGGCGCAGTTCCTCCACCGTGACCTGCAATAACGCGGCATCCCCCGCATTGCGCAACGAATGGGCGTTGAGCAGCAGGATGACCGGCGCGCTCATGCCATGCCTCCCAGCCGCAACAACGCTGCGGCCAGATCATCCCAGGTGACCGACGGCCGGTGGTCCAGGCCGGCGCCATCCCACGACAGCGCGCGGCGGATGGCCGCCGCCAGCGCAGGGGCATCCCCCGCCGGAAAAACAGCCAGTCCTTTGCGTTCCTCATTCAGCGAAAAGAGGGCATCGCTGACCGCCACCGGCAAACCAAACCCCTGCGCCAGCGCGACTGCCCCGGACTGTGTCCCGCCGATATACGGCGCAGCCAGGCAATCGGCAGCCGAGAACAGCACGGCCGCCTCCTCGTCAGGGATATAACGATCATCCAGGCGCACGCATCCCTGTAGACCCAGGCGCTGCACCATCCG
>CAZCBJ010000167.1:0-8875 GCA_964496705.1 uncultured Anaerolineaceae bacterium
CCTGCCGCTGCGCTGCACGCTGATGCTCACCAATCTGCGCACGGCGGAGATGATCAAGTACGCCTCCAACGCTTTCCTTGCGGCGCGCGTCTCCTTCATCAACGAGATCGCTGGCATCTGCGATGAGCTGGGCGCGGATGTGAAGGAGGTGGCCTTTGGCATGGGCTGCGACAAGCGCATCGGGCATCACTTCCTGCAAGCCGGCCTTGGCTGGGGCGGAAGCTGCTTCCCCAAGGACGTCAAAGCCCTTGCCCACATGGCTGTGCTGCACGGCACCCAGCCGCAATTGCTGCAGGCAGTGATGGATATCAACCGCAACCAGCGCCGCCGTGTGGTGTACAAACTGCGCAAAGCGCTGGGCAGCCTCGATGATCGGGTTATTGGCATCCTCGGCTTATCCTTTAAACCCAACACAGACGATATCCGCGAAGCGCCGGCGATTGAGATCATCCACCTGCTTCAGAACGAGGGCGCCATCATCCGCGCCTATGATCCACAGGCGGGCGAAAATGCCGCCCGCGAGCTGCCCAAGATCACCCTGTGTAACGATCCCTACCAGGTGGCAGAGGGAGCGGACGCTTTGGTGCTGGCCACCGAATGGAACGAATTCAAACAAATCGATTTCGAGCGAATCCACCAATTGATGCACCAGCCGGTCATCATGGATGGACGCAACCAGTGGGACCCAAAACTGCTCAGGTCTCTCGGTTTCACCTATATCGGCGTTGGGCGCGGCGCGAGTAACAGCGATTGAATGATATCGAGCCGCGCATGCGCTATGATATAATCAAGCTTACGCCAAGTAAGTGATATCCCATCGTTTGCGGAGGTTGCGCATGGAAACGACTACCACTCCTTATAAGCATTGTGATCTGATCAAAGTCAAAGGCCGCGTGGACAGTGCCACAGCTCCCCAACTCATGGACGAGTTGAACAGCCGCGTCGAAGAAGGGCGTTATAAATTTGTCCTCGATTTCAGTGAGCTGGAATTTATCTCCAGCGCTGGTCTGCGGGTTCTGATCAGCATCCAGAAGATCTGCAAGCGCTACAACCGCGGCGAGGTGGTGCTGGCCTCGGTGCCCACCAATATTTACTCGGCGCTGGACCTGGCAGGTTTCACAACTTTCTTTAAGCTCTTTCCGAATATTATTTCTGCGGTGGGAAGCTTCTGACCGCCCAAGTTCAATTGATGAGAACCGTTATCTTTCCTGGCCGGTATGACAGCCTGGCGAAAATAGCGGATTTCGTAAGGCAGGCAGCCATTGAAGCAGGATTGGATAACCTGGCGGTCTATGCGGTGGAAACTGCAGTGGACGAAGCCTGTTCCAATATCATCGAGCATGCCTATCAGGGGGAAGACCACGGCAGCATCGAATGCACATGCGATATCCATCCCGAAGGGTTAACCGTCATCTTGCATGATCATGGGCAGCCCTTTGATCCATCTTTGGTGAAATCGCCCAATATTCATGCGCCACTGGAGGAACGCGAAGCGCATGGCCTGGGCTTATACTTCATGACCCAGTGGATGGATGAAGTAAAGTTTAGTTTTCTGCCCGGCGACGGCGGAAACGTAGTGGTGATGACCAAACGCAAGACCAAGAAGAGATAAGGTGATTCCCGCTCATCAAGCGTTGAAAAACGCTGTCCCGCAATGGCGGGACCTTCTGCAACTGGGAGAGGAACTGCTGAGCCAGCCCAACGCGGCTGCGCAGATTCAGACCATCTGCGATGTTGTCCAGCAGAAATTGGACGCGGAAGCAAAAATCTGGTTGGCCCGGCCGTTCTACCCGCTGCCCGGTGAGCCTGAGGTGCCGCTGTTGCCGAATCGAAAAGCGCCTGAGATCGTCAAACAGGTCATCGAGAAGCAGGACAAATATTTTCAGGTCATGCAGCGTTCACACCCGCAGGACTGGCACCCGGATGCTGCCCTGACCATCGCTGCGCTGCCCATCCTCACCCAAAACAACCTGCTTGGTGTTCTGATGGTAACCCGCACCGACCAACGCCGCTTCGAACCCCAGCATGTGGATTACCTTGAAGGGGTATGCGCACATGCTGCGGTAGCGTTGCAGATTTCCCGCCAGATATCGATTAAAAATTGGCGCAATGAACAGCTTTCCCTGGTGCGAACGGTCAGCAGTCAGATTGCCACCATCCTTGATCTCAATGAGTTGTGCCAACGCGTAACCCAGCTCATCCAGCAAACCTTTAATTTTTACTATGTGGCCATATTCACCCTAGAAGCTGACGGTCAGACCCTGCGCAACCGCGCCAGCGCCTCACTGGCCCACCCCGCCGGAACCACACCCATCGCTGAAGTGAAAATGGGCGAAGGGATCATCGGGCTGGTGGCGCAGGATGGCATTGAGCTGCTCGCCCCGGATGTGCGCGTGGAACCCTATTTCCGCCACTTCGATTCGCTTCCCGAGACTCGTTCCGAGGTGGCTTTGCCCCTCAAGGTGGAAAATCGGGTGCTGGGTATCCTGGACGTGCAATCCGACCAGATGAACGGATTCCATGAAATCGATATGATGGTGCTGCGCTCGCTGGCGGACAATATCTCGCTGGCCATCCAGAGCGCTCAGCTCTATGACGACGTTGAGAGCCGTGCCGAGCAAATGGCACTGGTTTATCGCATCAACCATGTATTAAATTCCATCCTTGACCTGGATGAACTGCTCGAGCAGGTGGTTGAGCTGATCCAAAAACATTTCGGGCATCCTTATGTTCATCTCTTCACCGTGCACAGCGGTCGCCGCAAGGTGATCTTCCGCGCTGGAATCGGTGAACGCAGCCGTCAGTTGGGCGGCGAGCCGTTGGTGTATGAGCTGGATGACCCGCGCGGGATCATCCCCTACGTAGCCCGCACAGGCGAATCGCTGCTATCCAATGATGTATCCCGCCAACCCCTGTACCGGCCCTCCCCCCTACCGCCGGATGACACGCAATCCGAGCTGTCTGTTCCCCTGAGCTCGGGGGGTGAAGTGTTGGGGGTGTTGGACCTGCAGAGCAAAAAGCTCAACGCCTTCACTGAGAATGACCGGGGTGTGCTGGAATCGCTGGCAGCCGGGATTGGGATTGCCATCCGCAACGCCACGCTCTACCGCACAGAGAAATGGCGCCACCAGGTGGCTGAGAGCTTCCGGGAGGTGGCGGGTAAGATTTCTGCCAACAACGACCTGGAACAAATCTGGAACACCATCCTCAGCGAGCTGGAACGCAACCTGCCCTGCGATGCGTCAGCCATCTGGTTGCTGGATGAACCCGTTTCCCAGGAGCAGGTCGGCGATCAGGTCATGCGCTTGGCCGCGGCGCACGGGGCGGACCTTTCCCGCTTAAGCGCCATTCCTTCTGAGGATGAACGCATCCGCGGTTGGTTGAACCGCGCCGCGCGCGCCACCAAGCCAATCATCCGCCGCGCCGCTGACCCTTACGGCCCGCTGGGCGCAGCGCTGGATTTCCCGGCAGACTATTCATCGATCGCTGCACCGCTGCGCTCAGGCGAACAGCGACTGGGCGTTCTGACCATCGCCCATCACACTGCCGGTCGGTATGGCAGTGAAGCCCGTGCGCTCTTAAGCACTTTCGCTTCTTACGCAGCCGTCGCCATCCAAAACGCGCGGTTGTATTCGCAAGCCCAGGAACAGGCCTGGATCGCCACCATTCTTTTACAGGTTTCTGAAGCCACCCAGGGCATCACCAGCCTGGATGAGCTGCACGACTCCATCGTGCGCTTGCTTCCCCTTCTGTTGGGTGTGAAGGTCAGTGGGCTGTTGATCTGGGAGGAAACCCTGCAAATGTACCGGATGGTCAGCCAGTATGGCATGAGCCATGAGACAGATGATCTGTATATCACCGAGAGCAGCGCTCCAGCCCTGGCCAAATTGCGCGAACGGGGTGAAATGGTTTTCATCAACGATGTGCAGGGCGATCTTAACCTGCCGGATGACCTGCTGCCAACAGATATCTACGGCCTGGCGGTGGTGCCTTTGCTGGCGCGCGGCAATCCCCTGGGCGCGCTGCTCATCGGCCTGAACAGTCCCCCTGAAACAATCAGCAGCCAGATGCAGGCCATTGTGCAAGGCATCGCCCATCAGACTGCTGTCACCCTTGAAAACCTGCGCCTGATCGAATCCAGCCAGGAAGAAGCCTATGTGACTGCGGTTTTGCTCCAGGTGGCTGAGGCAGTGGTCAGCCAGAATGAATTGACCGATATCCTCGAAACCATCACCAGCCTGATGCCCATCCTGGTCGGCATCGACACCTGCGCCATTTACCTGTGGGATTCGACCCAACAAATGATGTCTCCCGCCAGCGCCAATGCTGCCGAGCGTAATGAAGAAATCTGGCTCAGGGAAAAAGCCTATGGCCTGGCTGAGTTCCCCCTGCTGGAAGCCATTTATCAAAATGACCGCCCCTTCAGTTGTGAATTGGACGAGGAGCAGTTGCATCCGGCTCACTGGCCCGAAGTGGGTTGTTCACCCAGCGATGAGCTGCGTGCGCTCGCCGATTCCGCCCAAAAAGAATGGTTGATGGGTTTTCCCCTGTCAGTCAAAGGCGAGGTGTATGGCGTGCTGGTGACCAAAGCCTCGATCACACGCTCCAGCGCCCAGTCCAGACGGATGGAGATCATCAACGGAATTGCCCAGCAGACCGCGCTGGCCGTTCAAAATGAACTGTACAAGCAAAAAATGGTTGAGCGCGAGCGCCTGGAGCGCGAAATCCAGTTGGCTCGCCAGATCCAGCGCACCTTCCTGCCCAGCAAACTGCCCAATTTCAACGGCTGGGCGCTCGACAGCCGCTGGCAAACCGCCCGCCAGGTGGGCGGTGATTTCTACGATATTATTCGCCTCGGAAATGACCGATTGGGTCTGGTGATCGCGGATGTTTCCGATAAGGGGCTGCCGGCCGCGCTCTATATGACCGTGACCCGCTCGCTCATCCGCGCCAACCTGCAAGGCACACGCTCACCCTCCGCAGTGCTGCAAAGGGTCAACCGCCAGCTAGCCTCCGAAGCGCCCAACGGCATGTTCATCACCACATTCTACGCCGTGCTGTCATTGAGCACAGGCGAATTGACCTTTACCAATGCCGGGCACAACCGACCACTGCTGCGCTCGCAGGGTGGCCAGGTGACCGCCCTGCCCAAAGGTGGGATGGCTCTGGGGGTGCTCCCGACGATCGAGCTGACTGATCACACGCTTACGCTGCAGCCCGGTGACAGCCTGATCTTGTACACAGACGGCGTCACCGAAAGTTTTTCGCCAGACGGCGAAGCGTTCGGAGAGGAACGACTGAGCCAACTCATCGCAGCCAGCAGCAGCCTTAGTGTGAACGACCTCCTCGATCATCTGGGCGAATCACTGGTCGCCTTCCGCGCCGCTGCGCCGCCCAGCGATGATGTCACCCTGCTGGCGATACAACGGCTGGAATAATCACTGCCCGAAAAACAGCGCCTGCCACACCTGCCACTTGACCACCGGCTCAGGTGTGATGGTGGCAACCGGCTGCGGGGTGGGCGTGCTGTGCCCGGCGGAAAGAGGCACCACCAACCGCTCGCCTTCGCGGATCATCTTGCCGTAACGATGCGCCCAGTCCACCACCACCGGGTCCGAGTTGACCCGCGTCAGCTCCAGCACCAGGCCTTGCTCGGTGGCAGTCATCTGGATCACCTCAGTCTCCAAGCGGTGTTGCTGGTTGCTCAGACGATACATCCCCGTCAGGCGCGTGTTCAGATCCATCAGCAACAGCACAAACCCGATAATCAACACGATCTGGATGATCTGGATGAAATTTATTTTTTTCTGCGGAGCAGCCATGAATCTATCTTACATGATTTGGTGAAGGCTGGCAAGTTTTCTGGCATTCAGTATTTTCACCAGTTGAGTGCTATTTAAACGAAAGAAGCGCTTTTTTTGCGCTTCTTTCTGGTCATTGGTGCCGAAGGAGGGATTTGAACCCTCACGAGGATAATCCCACTACGCCCTGAACGTAGCGCGTCTGCCAGTTCCGCCACTTCGGCAAGAGCAATCCTTATTTTATCCAAATTCAGCAGGATGTCAACCTTTCAAGCAAAAAAGTAAAATTTGTCAGATGGCACAATTCTTGCGCCTGTTAAAAAAGCAGGAAGCCATCCCGCCAATGCTTCCGTGCTATAATTTTCGTATTGGATCCGGGGTATGGATATCATCTTCTCACAAATTTTCGACCTGTTGACCAAAACGCCGGGGACGGTCATTTATCATCTGACCCTGGCGTTTTCCATCACCGCCGCATTGCAGAGTCTGCTGGCCGCCCGCCGCTCCAGTGCCTATCCGTACACCGGACGGATGATCCTGGGATTGAGCCTGGCACTCCTCGGTCAGATCGTCCTGTTCTTCAGCAGCGCCCTCGGCTGGCAGAACCTGGCAGATGCGCAGGCTTTTTTGCCTCCGCTCGACCGCGCGGTCACCGCTTTCAGCCTGCTGTGGATCATCTGGGTGTGGTGTTTCCCTCGCCCAGCCCGGGCGGTGGACATTTTGCAAGGATTGCTCAGCCTGGGGATGGTCGTTTTCTTCCTCTTCTCGCTGACCAACTGGCAGAGCCAGGCGCTGGATGCGGGTTTCAATTTTTCCTGGCTGGATTACGCCTGGCTGGGCGTTTCAATTTTCCTGATCGTTATTGGCATTTTCGCGCTTCTCTTCCGGCAGCCTGGCTTCTGGGAGCTGGGGCTGGTGTTCCTGTTGGTAAATCTGGCTGGTTACGTGGCTCATTTGCTGGGCATTACTGCCGGAGATGAATTTCCAGCAGCCGTCCGCCTGGCTCAACTGTGCGCCTATCCGCTGCTGCCGTTTCTGGTTCAGCGTTTAATGGTCTATAGCGTCTCCTCCACCGCCCAGGAACCAAAAAAATCCGCCGAGGCAGAATACCCCAAAATTGACCGGAGGCGCTATACCGCCGATCCGCGCGCGGTGCGCGCCTGGCTGGGGGTTGCCAGCCAGAATGACCCCGCCCATATTCCCGCGGCCATCACCCGGGCAATCTCCCAGACTATGGTTGCTGACATGTGTTTCCTGGTCACCCCGCCAACTGCCGGCGGTGATGTGGTGCTGCACAGTGGATTTGATTTGATCCGCGAAGAGGAGCTTCCCGGCGCTTCCCTGGACATAAACCGCATCCCGGTGGTTGCCAACGCCGTTCAGCGTGGCCGCCCGCTGCGCTTGGCCAGCGAAGGGGATACCATCCCGCCCGACCTGCGCGTCATCGGCGACGCATTGGGATTGACCCAGCCCGGTAATCTGCTGATGATTCCTTTGATGATTGCCCAGAAACCCTGGGGCGGTCTGCTGCTCTTATCGCCCTATTCCAATCGGGTCTGGTCGTTGGAAGACCAATCTTTCTTGGGCGGATCCACTGAGATCATCGTGGAAATATTACAACTGGCCAGCCGCTCGCGGCTGACAACTGCCGGCGATACCCCCTTTCAACAAGAACTGCGCGACAGCCATGCCCGTCTGGAGGCCTTGAAGCAGGAAAACCAGGAATTGTTGGCCGAGTTGGAGCGTTTGAAACAGGTCACACAAAGCGCCGTAGATATCGAAGCACTGATCGCACTGCAGCAAGAGTCGCAGAAGTTGATCGCCGAACTGCAGGAAGAGAACGACCGATTACGCAGGCAGCCAACGCAGGAGTCTGCCCACAAAATCGTTTCCCCCATGCAGGAAGCGCAACTGACCGGCGAGCTGCGCCTGACCCTGGAGGAGTTGGCCCATGCGCAGAATGGCCTGGCCCAGGCGAATATCAAAATCCTGCAACTCGAACAACAAATCAGCGGTCGCGCTCCGCACCTGAATGGGGAGGAAGTGGAAGTGCTCGCTTCAATTGCCCAGGAACTGCGCCAGCCGCTGGCTTCCATCATGGGCTACACCGACCTGCTGCTGTCCGAATCCGTCGGCATCCTCGGCGCGCTGCAACGTAAATTCCTCGAGCGGGTGAAGGTGTCCACCGAGCGGATGCGTTCGCTGCTGGATGATATGATGAACACCATCACCGGCAAGGAAGAACTGCGCCCCGCCAACCGCAATCCGGTCAGCCTGGATGACATCATTGATCACGCCATCGCCGACACCAGCGCGCAGTTAAAAGAGCGTAACATCACCCTTCAGGTGGACCTGCCGGACGAATTTCCACAAGTATATGCCGACCAGGACGCTCTGCAGCAAATCCTGGTCCACTTGTTGCAAAATGCTGGCAGCGTGACCCCCACAGACGGCATCATCAGCCTGCGCCTGCGCACCGAAGAGAAACCCGATGATCTCTACCTGTTATTGCAGGTCAGCGACCGGGGCGGTGGCATCAGCACGGAAGATTTGCCGCGCGTGTTTGCCCGCCGTTATCGGGCGGATAATGTTCTGATCCAGGGCATCGGCGACACCGGGGTGGGGCTGTCAATCACCCATACCCTGGTGGAAGCCCAGGGCGGACGCATCTGGGTAGACAGCCAGCAAGGTCAGGGCGCCACTTTCTCTGTGCTTTTACCGGCCGGCCCCCAGCCGCTGGATGCCAACCAGAAGTCCACAACACGCAGCCCATGAAATCCGTCCGCAACCTGCTGCTGGGTTTGCTCTCCATCGCCGCCTCCTCGCTAATCGTGCTGGGAGGCCTTTCGCTGGCGCTTCTGGAAGGCCAGATGCCCTTCTCCCCCTCACCCATTCCGCCCACCCAAACCTCCACCCGCGCGACTGAGGTGGTGTTGGAGCCTGAACTGGTCACCCGCCAGCCCAGCCCATCCCCGGTGGTGGTCACTGCCACATCAACCGCCACCCCGCTTTGCCCACCGCCCAAAGGCTGGCAGCCTTATGTCCTCCAGGCGGATGACTCGTATGAAGAAATT
>CAZCBJ010000168.1:0-3920 GCA_964496705.1 uncultured Anaerolineaceae bacterium
CGCCTTTCATGAGGAATATATCCCGCTCAAGCTGCTGCGCAGCCACGTGCGCGCGCTGATCGAGGCGGGAATCCCGCGCCTGGCGTGGAACCCGGTCTTCGCCGTCTCGCGCCAGGCCGACAACCGCTGGGACGCGCGCACGCGCCAGATCCTGGCGGAGCTGGCCGACCTGCCGGTGGAGGGCGGCGGCGGGGACAACGACATCCAACTGCTGCCGATGGGCGCGGCGCTGGACAACCTGGCCGAGTACCTGCCGCCCTGCCAGCCCTGCCCGCCTGGCACCTGCGGCGACATCCCCTACAGCGCGCCGCTGGACGAGATCACCTGTGTCACCGTTGAACCGGGCGGCAGCCTGTCGGTGTGCTTCGACTTCCATATTGGCAATATGAGCGGCGAGAACGCGGCGGAGATTTGCCGGCGCTACGACCCGCGCGCCGACCCGCTGAGCCGCCTGGTGCTGGAGGGCGGACCGCAGGCGCTGCTGGCTGAGGCTCAGCGCCGCGGCATCCCGCCCGACCCGCGCGGTTATGCCTCGGCCTGCCAGATGTGCCGCGCGCTGCGCCACGCGCTGGGAATGGGTAAATGAATAAAATCCCAATCATTATTGACGTGGATACGGGAACAGATGATGCGATCTGTATCGCCGCAGCGCTTTTGCATCCGGAGATCCTGGAGATCAAAGCGTTCACCAGCGTGTGCGGGAATGTCACCGTTGACAAGACCAGCCAAAACACGCTCAATGTCGTTCGATTTCTGAGAAGCGGTATTCCTGTTGCGATTGGCGCAGAAAAACCGCTGGTCAGGGAACTGCACCCGGCCATCAGCCACGGTCAGAGCGGGCTTGGTGATGTTGCCCTGCCTGCAGCGGAGCCGATTTTTCATCCAGAACCCGCCTGTGAGCTGATTTTCCAGGAAGCCTGCAATGCCGGAGGAGAATTGCAAATTTTGGCTGTTGGCCCGCTGACCAACCTGGCGCTGTCAATCCAAAAATACCCGCAGGTCATTTCCCTGATCAAGCATATCACCGTCATGGGCGGTGGGTTATACGGGGGGAACATGACCATGACCAGTGAGTTTAATATCTACAATGACCCCGAGGCGGCAAAGATCGTTTTTCATTCAGGGATTCCGCTCAGCATGGTTGGGCTGGACGTGACTTTGAAGCCGAAACTCCCGGAAGCGGTGGTGGCGGCGATTGCGGAAATGGATACGCCCCACGGCATTTTGGTCAGCAAGATTTTTGATTTTATGAAGCGCAGAAAGGTGGAGATGGGGGGTGACGATCCCAATTTGCACGATGTGATCGCGCTGGCCGCGGTGGTTTGTCCGTCGATTTTAACTTTTACAAAATTCTATATGACGGTGGAAACCGAGGGCAGCATCACGCGCGGGATGACCGTGGCGGACTTCAACCGGGTTGAGGGCAAGGAAGAAAATGTTTGGGCCGCGACGGACATAGAGGTGGAAAATTTTTGGACCTGGTTTTTAGAGACGATCCAAAAAAGCGTGAATGCCTGAGTACTCTGCCAATGAAGTTCGGCTAACATTGTAGAGGTGGGTCTGTTCCATTTCAAAAACCGTATTCATTTGCGGGATTTTTATGGGCTTTCCTTGATCAGCCCAAAGTGTATCAAGCGGGTGCTGGACGCGACCCCGCCAACACTTCATCGACGAAGGCGCGCATGTGCGCGTGGTGCGAGCCCTGCCAGTACACCTGCCCGCAGCCCGGGCAGCGGTGGAAGTCGCGGTAGTACCGGCGGGTGTTGGGCGGCAATTGATCGCGCACTGACTCAAACGCGGCTTTCACCAGCAGCTCGTTGCAGCGCAGGCAGCGCTGGAAGGGGCGGCAGGCGCTGAACAGGTCGAAGCGCTGCAGCACCTCCACCACCTGGCGGCGCGGCGCGCTCTGGCGCACGCAGTAAGCGTGGGTGACCGTCCTGCGCTTGAGCAGCCCACGGTCGCGGGTGAGCAGGATGCGCCCCTGCTGGCTGGAGATGTCGGCCAACTGCTCGTCGCGGTAGTCGTTGCGGTACAGGCTGTCGAAGCCGAACATGCGCAGATAGACCGCCAACCGCCCCAGGTGGGTGTCCAGCACAAAGCGCGGCTGGCGCAGCGGCTGGGGGCGCAGGCGGGCGGGCGCAGGGTTATCCAGCGCGGAAAGGTCCAGAGCCTCGAAGACGGGATACACGCTGGCGCGGTCGCCGTCCTGCAATTGATAATCGAAGCCCACCGGCTGCCCGTTGACCAGGATCAGGTCCACTTCAGTGTGCGGCACGCCCTGCGCTTCGATCAGGTGCTTGACCGTGGTGCCGGGGTTGAAGGGGCAGGCGAAGTCAGCCTGGCGCCGGGCGGGGGGCAGCAGGTCGTTCAACTCGGCGTAAAAACGCAGCCAGGCGTGGGGCATGCCGGCCTCAGGGCAGCGCGCGGGCGTAGCAGCGCATTTCGAGCGGCTCGCTGACCAGGTGGGCGTACATGTCCGAGCGGCGCGCCCCCACCAGCCGGAAGCCCATGCGCTCGTAGAGCTGGCAGGCGGCCACGTTCAGGCTGGTGGTGCCCAGGTGCACACCCGGCACGCCCAGCCCGCGCAGCTGGTCGAGGTAGGCCTCCATCAGCCGCCGCCCCAGCCCGAAGCCGCGCCAGGCCGCGTTGAGGTTGATGTGCAGGTGGGCGGGGTACAACTGCAGGTCGGCGGAGGGGAATTCGCGCTTGCGCGCGGCGCGGCCAGCCGCGGCGATGTAGCCGCGCGCCTTCGGGCCGATGCGGTAGCGCCCGGTGAGGGCGCGCCAGGCCACCCGCGGGATCACCTGGCGGGAGGTGACGCGCTCCTGGCGGCGGGTGTCGGCGGCGCCGGTCAGAAAACCCACTACGGCATCCTCAGCGCAGGCCACCCAGGCGTGTTCGGGCTCGTGATCGGTGTAGTAGGCGTAGAACGCATCCAGAAAGAGATTGCGGTCTTCCATGTAGGCTTCGATCGGCGCGCCGAAGAAGGCCGTGTCGGCAGCGATCTTGAACAGCGCAGCGCGGTCGGTGGGCTGAAAAGGACGGACGGAGAAGGATGTCATCGCAAAATGCCCTCGTTCCAGATGAATGGGAATTCTTTACCGCAGCGGGATTTGGCTTGATTATATACCAAGCCCCCAGGACGCATCCTCGCACCTTCCCTCGCCCACGAATAAATTCGCGGGCTATTCCCCCTCAAACCCACTTGAAGTGGGTTTGGACGATCCCAGTCTGGGAATTTATTCCCAGACCTTCCTCGAATAGCATTCATCCCCAGCCTAGAACAACCAGTCATTGACCTCATAGACCGCAAGCCCCTCATGGACAGAATTGCTTGAAGCTGATCGCGCGCCTTCCGTTTCTTCTTCCCATCGCTCAAGCCATGCAAGCGTGGTCTGGCTCTCGTGATGGTGCTTTTGCCTTTCGACATACCCGATCGCATCTGGCAGATGCCGGGACCCCACGCTCAGCGCCCCGTACCCGCGCTGCCAGGATAATCCCTCGAAGTCATGGGAACTGGAACCTTTGAGCCTTTTGACCGCTTGAGCGACCGACACCGCCGGGGGAATGCTGACAATAAGATGAATGTGATCAAACCAGCCATTGATTGCCAGGATCGAACAGGGAATCTCGCGCGACTTATTTTGCAAAAATGGGAAGAGGTGGTCTTCGAGTTCCCGGTCAATTAGCTCCTGGCGGTATTTGGTCGCCCACACCAGGTGGTAATACAGCCGGTAAAAGGTCATAAAAACCTCCAGATAAAAAGGAATGAATTAATTTTAGCAGACCCGCGAATTCATTCGCGGGCTATTCCCCCTCAAACTTCAAGTGGCTTTGGATGAACCCAGCCTGGGGAATCATTCCCAGGCAAAAACCATTTATGTTGACGGCGGTTGGGTGGGAGATGGCTTCAGCCGCCC
>CAZCBJ010000168.1:4020-8872 GCA_964496705.1 uncultured Anaerolineaceae bacterium
ACGAATGAATTCGCGGGCTACCCCCCTCAAACCCACTTCAAGTGGGTTTGCACGAACTCAGCCTGGGAATTCATTCCCAGGAAAAATCGTTTAGGTTGACACGATTGGATATCCACGCCGCGCGGAAATCTTCCGGGCGAGTGGTTGAGAGATGGCTTCAGCCGCCCACGAATGAATTCGCGGGCTACCCCCCTCAAACCCACTTCAAGTGGGTTTGCACGAGCTCAGCCTGGGAATTCATTCCCAGGAAAAATCGTTTAGGTTGACACGATTGGATGCGAACCCTGCGGGAGGGTAAGTTTGACGAGCCGATTGGGCTGTGATAGGATATATCGGATATATTTTGTGCGATTTTTAATTTCACAAAGGAGCAATTCATGAAATCGTTCACTTCGCTGGCGGTCAACAACCTCGACCAGTTCCTCTACGGGCGCAGCCCGCAGCCCATCCGGCTCAAAAATGGGCTGGTCATCGGCGGCGGCGAGGTGTATCCCGAATTAAATTTCACCCTGCACAACATGGTCATCGACGCGGATACAATGCAGACGGTGCGCGACGAGTACACGCAGATGATCACCGGCGCCTGCACCCGTGCGGTGGAGCTGCATGCGCCGGGGCTGGTGGTGGAATTTGAGCTGCTGCCCGATCTGACCCTGGTGCCGGAGTGGGGCGCTGAGATCACCCGCATCCTGCGCGGGGCGCTGGACGAGGCCCAGAGCCGGCGCGGGCTGAAGACCGCGCTGCGCGTGACACCCAACGACATCCGCGAGTTCGCCCGCCCGCCGCTGATGCGCCGGGGACAGTACGTGGAGAAAATGTTCCGCAGCTTTGAGTTGTGCGCGCAGGCCGGCGCCGATTTCCTGGCGATTGAATCCACCGGCGGCAAGGAGCTGCACGACGAGGCGATCTTGAACGGCGACCTGCCGCTGGCGGTGTTCGCGCTGGGCGTGCTGGGTGCGCGCGATATGACCTACCTTTGGCAGCGCATCGTCGCCATCGCGGGACAGCACGGCGTGATCCCTTCCGGCGATTCGGCCTGCGGCTTCGCCAACACCGCCATGGTGCTGGCCGAGCAGCGCTTCATCCCGCGCGTGTGGGCCGCAGCGATCCGCGTCATCGCCGTGGTGCGCAGCCTGGTGGCCTTTGAGCAGGGCGCGCTGGGACCCAACAAGGACTGCGCCTACGAGGGCCCGTACATCAAAGCCATCACCGGCTGTCCGATCGCGCTGGAAGGCGCCGAGGCGGCCTGCGCCCACCTTTCGCCCATCGGCAACATCGCCAAGGCCACCCCCGACCTGTGGAGCAACGAGTCGGTGCAGAACGTCAAGCTGCTGGGGGCGATGGCGCCCACCGTTTCGCTGGAGCAATTGGTCTATGCCACGCGCCTGATGAACGTGGCCTCGGCGCGCGGCGACGAAGCGGCGCGCACCCTGCGTGATTGGTGGGTGGAATCAGACGCGCACCTCGACCCGCAGGCTTACGTGCTGCGCCCCGACGTGGTGCTGGCAATCGCCGGCGAGCTGGTGAGCGAGCCGGGCGCCTATCTGCGCACGCGGCGGGCAGCGCTGGCGGTTCTGGCGCACCTGCGCCAGGCCCATGCCGCGGGACAGTTCAGTCTGTCGAAGATGGAGCTGCGCTGGCTGGAGCGGCTCTCTTCCCAGGCGGACGAGCTGCCGCTGGACGAGGATGAGTTCATCGCCAGCCAGGCTGCCCGGGTGGACCGCAGCAAGGTGGACCTGGCGGAATATGGAATCGGATAAGATTTTTAAGCCCTCACCCCTTGCCCCTCTGCCACAGGCTTGCTTCGCGATCCAGCTGGCGGGAGAGGGCTTGGGGGGGAGGGCATTTTCACCCGGAATCGTTTGACGCAGTTTTCTGCTTGTGATAGCATATTAAACATGAACTTCGCCCGTTCGATCCTCTCCATGGTCATGCCCTGCGCCGCGGTGCTGCGCCGCGGCGGTTGAGCGTCGGGGAGGGTCCAGGGCATTCTTGCGCCTGCAGCCTGTTCAGCGCCTCCCCCCCGGGAGGCGTTTTTCTTGTCAGCGAGGGAAGCATGTTTTACGTCACCACACCCATCTACTATGTCAACGATGAGCCTCATCTGGGGCATGCCTACGCCACCATCCTGGCGGATGTGCTGGCGCGCTACGCCCGCCTGCAGGGGCGCGAGACTTTCTTCCTGACCGGCGTGGATGAGCACGGTCAGAAGGCGCAAAACGCCGCCCGGCGCCAGGGGCTGGACGAGCAGATTTACGTGGACGGGATGCACACCCGCTACCGCTCCGCCTGGCAGGCGCTGGATATCCACTACGATGATTTCATCCGCACCACCCAGCCGCGCCACGTGCGCGTGGTGGAGCAGGTGCTGACCGACCTGTGGCGGCGCGGCGAAATCTACCGCGGCGAGTACGAGGGCTGGTACTGCGTGCCGGACGAACGCTTCTGGACCGAGAAGGATTTGCAGGACGGGCGCTGCCCGGATTGCGGGCGCGAGGTGGAGCGCATCGTCGAGCCGAACTACTTTTTCCGCATGAGCGCCTATCAGCCCTGGCTGGTGGACTACATCCAAACCCACCCGGACTTCATCCGCCCGGAGGTGCGCCGCAACGAGGTGCTGGGCTTCCTGCGCCAGCCGCTGGGCGACCTGTGCATCTCGCGCCCGGTTGAGCGGCTGAGCTGGGGCATCCGCCTGCCCTTCGACCGCGGTTACGTGGCCTATGTGTGGTTCGATGCGCTGCTCAACTACGTCACCGCCGCGGGCTACCTGGAGGACGAGGCGCGCTTCGCCCGCGTGTGGCCCAACGCGCTGCACCTGATCGGCAAGGACATCCTCACCACCCACAGCGTCTACTGGCCGACCATGCTCAAGGCCGCCGGGCTGCCGATGCCCAAAGGCATCTTCGCCACCGGCTGGTGGCTGGCCAACGGGATGAAGATGTCCAAGTCGCTGGGCAACGTGGTCAAACCGCTGGAGATGGCGGAGAAATACGGGACGGACGCTTTCCGCTTTTTCCTGATGCGCGAGATGCCGATGGGGCACGACGCCAATTTCGACGAGGCGCGCCTGGCGATGCGCTATCAGGTGGACCTGGCCAACAACCTGGGCAACCTGCTGCACCGCGTGACGCACATGCTGTCGCGCTACTGCGGCGGGGTCGTCCCCGAGATCAGCGGAGCGGGCGCGGAGGAGCAGCGGGTGAGCGAGATGTTCGCCGCGCTGCCCGGGCGGGTCTTCGCGCTGGTGGAGGGGCTGGCGGTGCACCAGGCGCTGGCTGAGATCCTGGATGCGCTGGTGGCGGTCAACCAGTACCTGGAGCAGAGCGCGCCGTGGAAGCAGGCCGCCGCGGGGGAGCGCGCCGCAGCCGGGCAGAGCCTGGCGGTGGCCGCCGGGGCGCTGCGCATGGCGGGGCTGCTGCTTTCGCCGGTGATGCCCGCGCGCTGCGCCGAGCTGCTGCGCCGCCTGGGCTGGCATCCGCCCGCTCCGCCCGCCGATCCCTTCACCTGGGGCGGGCTGGCCGGGGCGCAGGTCAGCCTGGGCGCGCCGCTCTTCCCGCGCAGGGAGTGAGAGAAGTAGAGGAAGAGAATCCGCAGATAGCGCAGATGGGCGCAGATGAATGGAACGAGATAGAAGGGCAAATCGAATTTGCTGGTATATAATAGTTTTTACTCCCTAATCCCCAATCACAACTCCCTCTTCTCATGCCCTCCCTCGACCCATCCGCTCAAAAAGTGCAGGACGCGCTGGACGCGCTCGGCTTCGGCTGCCGCGTGGTGGAGCTGCCCGGCTCGACGCGCACCGCGCAGGAGGCAGCCCAGGCGGTGGGCGCCAGCCTGGGGCAGATCGTCAAGTCGCTGGTCTTTCGCGGCGCGAACAGCGGCCGACCGCTGCTGGTGGAAACCAGCGGAGCCAACCGCGCCAGCGAGGCGCGCCTGGCAGCGCTGGCCGGCGAGCCGGTGCAGCGCGCCGCGCCCGATTTTGTGCGCCAGGCCACCGGCTTTGCCATCGGCGGTGTGCCGCCCATCGCCCACAGCCCCGCGCTCGAGAATCTTCCGCCCGCGCTGATCCTGATCGACGAGGATTTTTTCCAGTACGCCGAAATCTGGGCCGCGGCGGGCACCCCCCGCGCCGTCTTCCGCCTGACCCCCGCCCAGTTGGTGCAGATGACCGGCGGGCAGGTGGCCTGCATCAAGGAGTAGCCGCATGGATTACCGCGCGATGACAATTGACGATCACCCCGCCGCCAGTGCGCTGTGGCGCGCCACGCCGGGGGTGGGGCTGAGCAGCGCCGACACGCGCGAGGCGGTACAGGCTTTCCTGGCGCGCAACCCCGGCCTCAGCTTCGTCGCCGAGGAGGGGGGCGCACTGGTTGGCACGGCGCTGGCCGGGTCGGACGGGCGGCGCGGCTACCTCTACCACGTGGCCGTCCAGCCGGATTTCCGCGGGCGCGGGGTGGGCGCGCGGCTGGTGGAATTGTGCCTGGATGCGCTGCGCGCGCAGGGCATCGCCAAGTGCCACCTGTTCGTCATGGCCGACAACGCGCCCGGCATCGCCTTCTGGAAAGCGGTCGGCTGGCAGCCGCGCGGCGATTTGGTGGTGATGTCGAAGAGCCTGGAGTAGTTGGCGGTAGTCGGTTATCGGTTGTCAGTTATCGGTTATCGGTTGTCAGTTGTCAGCTATCAGTGGAGCAGCCGCAGAGACGAAGAATTCACTGGGATGAAAAGGATAAAAGGGATGAACAGGATAGGGCTTTTTTCTTATCCTGTTTATCCTGTTCATCTTGTTCGTTTTTCTTTCTCTACCAGACGAAGAATTCACCAGGATGAAAAGGATAAAAGGGATGAACAGGAT
>CAZCBJ010000169.1:0-8787 GCA_964496705.1 uncultured Anaerolineaceae bacterium
TGAGTGTGTCGTTGTCTCCAAACCGGATTTCCTCGGTGGCGAGAGTGTCGTTTTCGTTGATGATCGGCACCACTTTTTGCTTGAGCAGCGCTTCCAGCGTGTTGCGCGCGTTTAAATAGCGTTTACGGTCGCTGAAATCAGCTCGGGTGATCAATACCTGTGCGACATGGGTGTGGTAGATGGAGAAGAACTGCTCATAGATTGCCATCAGTTTTGGCTGGCCGACTGCTGCCAGCATCTGTTTGGCGGGGATGTGCTTGGGCAGGAGTGGAAAGCCCAGCACTTCGCGCCCGGCAGCAATCGCTCCGGATGAGACCAATACCATTTGATGACCCATAGATTGCAATAGGGTGATCTGGCGGGTCAGCTCCACCATGCTCGCGCCGGACAGCTTCTTGCCGCCGGCGGTCAGGGTGGAAGTGCCCAGCTTGACAATGATGCGCGGATGAATCGGGTTTGTCACGGTCTGTTTCCCTGTTAGAAAAAAGTTGACCCATTATAGTCCGATTATCTTTATAATAGAGCGATGGTTACCGGTAAAAAATCAATCCATTCTGACGTAGAGAAAAGATGCGATGAATCCTCCCGAACGATCACCGTTTGATGAAATACCCAAAGACAACCTGTTGAATCCGGCGTTGTATATCAATCGTGAGTTGAGCCAGCTTGAATTTCAGTGGCGGGTGCTGGAAGAGGCGATGGATGAGAGCAATCCGCTCCTGGAGCGGGTTAAGTTCATGGCGATAGTGGATTCAAACCTGGAAGAATTCTTCATGGTGCGCGTCGCAGGGCTGCGCATGCAGCGCACCGCGGGGATTACCGAGCTGTCCATCGACGGGCGAACACCTGCCCAGCAGTTGGCAGAAATTCGCAAAGTGGCGATGAAATTAATGGCCGATTCGCGCCATTATTTCAATCGCAACCTGCTGCCCGCGCTGGACAAGGCTGGCATCCGCATCCTGGATTACAAAGCGCTCAATGAAACGCAGCGCGAAAACGCGGATCGTTATTTCTGTGAGAATATTTTTCCGGTATTAACCCCGTTGGCTTTTGATCCTGGTCACCCCTTTCCGCACATTTCCAATCTCAGCCTTAATCTGGCCGTCATTGTTCAGGATAAAGATGGAAGCCGGCGCTTTGCGCGGGTAAAAGTGCCAGCCACGCTCCCGCCGTTGGTGCCGCTCAAGCGCTCATCGGGGGGTCAGCGCAAAAATGGCACGGTGCCGCATACTCATTTTTTCGTCTGGCTGCCGCAGTTGATCGAAGCCAACCTTGGTCGCCTGTTCCCCGGTTTGGAGGTGGTGGAGGCCTATGCCTTTCACGTCACACGCAACTCGGACATCCAAATCCAGGAATTGGAAGCGCTGGATTTGTTGGATGTGATGGAAGAAAGCGTCCGCCGCCGCCGATTCGGACAGGTTACCCGCCTGTTGGTCACAGAGCGGATGCCCAGGGCGATTCGCGAAATATTGCAGGAAAATTTACGTGTCGATAATAATGATGTCTATGTGCTGGAACGCCCGCTGGTGCTCAGCGCGTTGATGCTATTGACCAGGGTGGACCGATTTGACCTGAAGGATAAGCCTTTTGTCCCGTCCAGGCCGGCGGTGCTGCGCGATCTGGGCGACAACCAGCCGCAGTCCATTTTTAATACCATCCGCCAGGGCAATATCCTGCTCCATCACCCCTATGATTCGTTCACACCGGTGGTCGAATTTCTACGCACAGCTGCGCGCGACCCAGATGTGCTGACCATCAAGCAGACACTCTACCGGGTTGGTCAAAATTCCCCGGTGGTCCAGGCGCTGCTGGAGGCGTCGCGCGAATACGGCAAGCAGGTGGCGGTGCTGGTGGAGCTGAAAGCCCGGTTTGACGAGGAGAGCAATATTGGCTGGTCGAAAATGCTCGAGCAGGAAGGGGTGCACGTCACCTACGGATTACTTGGCTTAAAAACCCACTCAAAGATCGCATTGGTCGTACGCCGTGAGGGTGACCGCATCCAACGCTACGTTCACTTGGGCACCGGAAATTACAATCATCAGACGGCGTCCATTTACGAAGACCTGAGCATGTTCACAGCGGATGAAGCCATTGGATCTGATGCCAGTGATTTATTCAATTATTTGACCGGTTATTCCAACAAAGAGGATTACAGCAAGCTACTCGTCGCGCCCATCAACCTGCGCGCGCGTCTGGAAAAGCTCATCCGCAACGAAATTGAGCTGCGGAAGCGCGGTCAGAAGGGCTACATGATCTTGAAAACCAACGCGATTGTGGATAAGCCCATGATTGCTTTATTGTACGAGGCTTCACAGGCCGGAGTCGAAATTGACCTGATTGTGCGCGGGATTTGCTCCCTGCGCCCGGGGATCGAGGGGCTGAGCGAAAATATCCGCGTGGTCAGCATTGTGGGGCGGTTTCTGGAACATTCGCGGATATATTACTTCCACAATGCGGGGGATGAGAAAATCTACATGGGCAGCGCCGATATTATGCCGCGTAATTTGAATGAGCGGGTGGAAGTGCTCTTCCCGATCGAAGATTTGCCCATGATCCGGCATGTGCGCGATAACATCCTGGCCGCCTACCTGGCAGATAACCTCAAGGCGCGCTTGATGTGTGCTGACGGTTCTTACCAGCGTCGGACACCCGATGGAAAGCCTGAGGTCAATGTGCAGGAGCTGTTGCTCAGCCGCGCAAGGCAATTGATGTAATATTTTTCATGCGAGATGAAGCATGGATACCCATATGCCCAGAACGTCTTCCGCTGGCTGGTGCGCAGCGAAGATTAATATGTCCCCAGCTCGATGCCCTTTTGCATAAAATACTGATAGGTGTCGTGCTCAACGTTCCAGGGGATCGAGTGGTCGGAGTGTAGCACGTAACCGTATCTGCCCTTGACCACCGGGATTTTTTTCTGCAGTTCGGCATCGATCTCGGACCGGTCGTTGTTGTACAGCACGCGCACATCGATCCCGCCCATGAAGGATAAGCGGTCACCAAAGTTCTGATACAAGCGCAGCAAATTCATGCCGGCTTTCACTTCGATGACCTGCAGACAGTCAATCCCGGCCTCGAGCATGCCCGGCACCAGCGGTTCGACGTAACCGCAAGAATGCATGATCACCGGCAGGTTGCGACTCTTGGCCCAGGCAATGGTATGTGCGTGACCGGGCTGAATGATCTCACTGTACATGCGCGGCGACATGAAAGGATGCTGCTTGTAGCCCATGTCCTCATAATACCAAATGCCGTCGGGGTTGCCTTCCTCGGCGAACAGGATCTCTTGTAGGGCGATGGTCAGGCTGGCATAGGTGTTCACCATGTCCTTGACCCAATCCGCATCCAGGGCCATGCCCATCAGCATATATTCATGTCCACAGACCGGGTGCATCAGCTCGAACACATTCACGCCCGACCAGCAGAAGAAACGCTGCTTTTCGGCGGCGCGTTGTTTCATGGCACGGTAGCTTTCAAAATCGATACGCCGCCGGTCAGGGGTCAGCCTGGGTTTGATTAAATCCTCCCAGGCTTTGCGTTCTTTGACCATGAAATCCACATGTTCCGGGGTGGCATCGTGAAGTTTATGCCTGCGCAGCAGCGCACCATTGCCATCCCGAGCCAGATAGGTTTCTTCGGTTTCTTCTACAATTTCGGGGATGAAATCCAGGTCCGCCACCAGATTGAACGGCCAGCAGAGCTGCAGGTCAAAGTTGAAGTGATCCTCAAAGGATACATCCGGTTGGATGAAGCCTTGTTCCTGCCAGATGGCATGGGTGTCATTCCAGAAATGCTCGAACACGCCGATGCGATCGACTGGTTGGCGTCTAAGGATGTTGCGGATGCGTTCATAACCGGTGAGTGGCTGCATGATTTTTCCTGCTGGGTGAGATAGCCTGTATTTTACTTGATTCTTCGGGATGCTTGACAAATCGTGATTAGCGGATACAATCGGGTCAGCAAATGTCAGGCGGTGAACACCGCCTTGATTTTGAATATCAGTTAGTGTACAAATCACACAAAGGAATGATGTTTGTATGAAAAGCCTGGCTGTTTCTTCGTTGGAATTTCTGGAATACCTGGATGAATGGATGAAAAATCTGGCCGACCTGCCGCTGACGCAGGCTGCGCCAATAGCGGGACGCACAGTGATTATCTCGGTGGATGTGATCAACGGCTTTTGCCGGGAGGGGGTGCTGGCTGGGCCGCGCGTGGCAGCCATCGTCGCTCCGGTGGTCAGCCTTTTCGAGCGCGCCTGGAGCCACGGTGTGCATCATATCCTTCTCGCCCAGGATACACACGATGAGGCGGCGGTGGAATTTGGCGCATGGCCCATGCACTGTGTGGGCGGGACGGCTGAATCAGACAGCGTGGATGAGATCAAGGCCTTGCCTTTTTATGATCAAATGGTCATCCTGCCCAAGAATTCCACCATGACGCAGATCAATACCGGTCTCGAAACCTGGATGTCCGCACATCCGGAAGTGGATACCTATATCGTTGTCGGCGATGTGACGGATATTTGCGTGTACCTGTTGGCGACTTTCCTGCGCGCGCATGCCAATGCCTTCCAACTCAAACGGCGCGTGATTGTGCCGGTAGACTGCGTGGAAACTTATCACCGCCCGGTAGCAGACGCGATCGCCCAGGGCGGTTTGCCTCACGACGCCGACCTGCTCCACGCGGTTTTCCTGTATCACATGGCGCTCAACGGCATCGAGGTGGCTGCCAGAATTATATAAAGCAAGCGGGCTTAAGAAAATTGAGCTCTGCGTTCAGCGCACTGGACTTACCAGCATCGGCAAGCCGCCATGTGGACGCAAAGTAACCAGCGCCTCCATGCGCACCTGCGCGCCGGGCGTATTTATTTTGAATCTGGGGCAGCGAGCGCAGGATACTGAATCCGTCAAGGGTGGGGAGGGTCAAGTTGCCTCTTTGTTGCCGTGTTTTCTGCCACTCCATCCTTGGCCGCCAGTCGCGCTTGCAGCGCCTGATATAACACGACAGAGCCTGCCACGGCTGCGTTGAGCGATTCCACTCTGCCGCGCATGGGCAGGCGGACCAACAGGTCGCAGTTTTTGCGCACCAAATCGCGCAGCCCCTCGCCCTCACTGCCCACCACCAGCGCCAACGGCCCATCCAGCCGGGTGAGTTCCACAGGTTGAGCGCGAGGGCTGCCTTCCAGCCCGATGACCCAGGCGCCCTGCTCTTTGATCGATGTGGTCGCCTGTGCCAGGTTTGATTGCGCGATGAGCAGGTGTTCGCAGGCGCCGGACGAGGCATGCACCACAGCCGGAGTGATCTCGGCTGTACGCGCCAGCGGCAGCAGCACACCGTGAACCCCGCAGGCCTCTGCGGTGCGCAGCAGCGTGCCCAGGTTCTGCGGATTCTGCAATTGGTCGAGGATCAGCACAAACAGCGCTTCCTGACGTTGTTCAGCCAGCAGAAAGATATCAGCCAAAGCGCTGTAAGGGTAGCGGCTCGCCTCCAAAGCGATGCCCTGGGGGTTTTCACCCCGTTCGTCTATCTGCCGCCGGTCAACCCATTCGATGGGAAGTTTCCGCTGGCGAGCCAGCCCGAAAATAGCCTCCAGCCGCCCCTTGACTTCAATGCCGCGTGCCGCCTGCAGGCGAAAGACCTGGCGGCGCCGGGCTGCCAGCACCTCGTAAACCGGATTTCTGCCTGAGATCCATTCTTTCATGGGTGAATGGCGTGTTCACTGGTCCGGCTAAGGATTAACCCCAACGCCAACTGGTGCCGTCTTTGCTGTCTTCCACAACGACGCCCATTTCGGCCAGCCGATTGCGGATCAAGTCTCCCATGGCGTACAATTTCTGCTTGCGCAGCTCGGTGCGCAGTTCCAACAGCAGGTCAATGAACGCCCCGGCGGGATGCTCACTTGCCGCAGTTTCTTTGAGGGTCAGACCCAGCACACCGGTCCATTCGCGCAGCTTAGACTGAGCGGCTCTCAACTCTTCGTCCGTAGCGCTGTCGGCGCGGGTCTGGTTGATGGCGCGTACCAATTCGAACAGGCTGCCGAGCGCGCCGGCGGTATTGAAATCGTCGTCCATGCTTTCGATGAAACCCGCGCCGGTAATCTGTACCTGTTTTTCCAGATTATCCATTGACTCGGCAGGCGCGCCCTTCGCCCCGGGCAGCGCCGGGCGGAAGGCTGACAGCAGCCGCTCCAACCCACGCTCGGCCTGCTCCACCACCTCATCGGAAAAGGTCAACGGTCCGCGGTAGCTGGCGTTGAGCACAATGAAGCGGAAGGTGTCGGCGGAGTGATTGGCTAAAAATTCGTCAATGGTGATCAGGTTGCCGAGGGATTTCGACATCTTCTCGCCGCCCAGCTGCAGCATTCCGTTGTGCATCCAATAGCGCGCGAACGGCTTGCCAGTCAGCGCCTCGGTTTGAGCGATCTCATTCTCGTGATGGGGAAAGATCAGATCATTGCCGCCGCCGTGAATGTCAATTTGTTCGCCCAGGTGGTGCAGGTTCATCGCCGAACATTCGATGTGCCAGCCGGGCCGGCCCGGTCCCCAGGGGCTGTCCCAAGACGGTTCGCCGGGCTTGGCAGCCTTCCACAGGGCGAAGTCCATCGGGTGTTGTTTGCGCTGGTCCACCTCGATGCGCGCGCCGGCTTGCATATCATCCAGTTTACGTCCCGACAGCTTGCCGTAGTCCTCGAGACGCTGCACGCGGAAATACACATCACCCTCAGCGACATAGGCGTAGTGCAAATTGATTAACCTTTTCACCATGTCGATGATCTGTTCGATCTCGTTGGTCGCGCGCGGCGTGATGGTGGGGTGGAGGATGTTCAGATCAGCCAGGTTTTGCTCGAACTCGCGGATATAGGACTCGGCCAGGTCGAATGGATCCACACCCTGCTGGTTGGCGCGCTGGATGATCTTATCGTCAACGTCGGTGAAATTCATGGCATGCACGACCAGGTATCCGCGAAATTCCAGGTAGCGATGGATAATGTCAAATACCAATGCCGACATGGCATGACCAATGTGGGCTTTGCTGTAAACGGTCGGTCCACAGACATACATGCGCACCTTGCCCGGCGTCAGGGGGATGAATTCTTCTTTTTTCTTTGAAAGGGTGTTGTAAACCTTCACGGACATGCTTACTCCTCTTGATAAAGACGGGTTTTTAATCCGGCCGACCAAAAATCATTCGTCCGGCAGTTGTTTGTAACACCTTGGTTACGATCACTTCCACTTCCTGTCCCATGTAATCCCGACCATTTTCGACCACCACCATCGTGCCATCATCCATATAACCAACGCCCTGGTTAGACTCTTTGCCGTCCTGGATAACCCGCACCACCAGCGCCTCGCCTGGCAGCATGACCGATTTGACGGCATTGGTCAGATCATTCACGTTGAGAATCGAAACGCCTTGCAACTCGGCAATGCGGTTTAGATTGTAATCGTTGGTCAGGATTGGACAGCGCAACTGGCGGGCCAGGATGATCAATTTATCATCCACTTCGCGCACGCCTTCGACATCGATATCACTGAGGCGCACGGGGATACCGGGTTCTTTCTGCAACTGGGCAAGCACTTCCATCCCGCGCCTGCCTCGCTGGCGGCGCAGCGCATCCGGTGAGTCGGCTATGTATTGCAGCTCGTTTAAAACGAATCGCGGGATCAGCAAAGATCCCGGCAGAAAACCGGTGCGGGCGATGTCCGCGATCCGGCCGTCGATTATGACGCTTGTATCCAGCAGGATGGTGCGGTTGTCAGCCA
The DNA here is from genome assembly GCA_964496705.1 of uncultured Anaerolineaceae bacterium. Lineage (GTDB taxonomy): Bacteria > Chloroflexota > Anaerolineae > Anaerolineales > Anaerolineaceae > CAZCBJ01. The sequence continues at coordinate 7,764 of CAZCBJ010000169.1, forward strand.
GTTGGCTGCTGCCTGTGCTGCCCGCTGGACTGGTTTTATCGCGGAGGGAAGCAACCATTGAAAATAGGTCGTTCTGGCGCACGACGAAAACCGCGACGCCCAGGTAGCCGAAGATGATCACCCCTAAAAAGGGCAATACCTTGCCAAGTGGGTCTGGCAGCAGCGAGATGGGAAACGCCAGTAAGGCTGCGATGACCAGACCGCTGATCAATCCAAGAAGACCGGAAAATAATGCCTGTGATGAAACACGGGTGAGAATACTGCGTATGGCACGTATGGGACGGGTGGTGATGAATGGGGTGATGATGATCCCCGTCAGAGCGCCGACCAAACCGATGGTGAGGGCATATTGCTCCACCGAAAAGGTGTCGGCAGCGGCGGTTTGATTTGCCACTCTACCCAGTGAAGTGCCCCAGGCTACCCCCACGATGGTAAAAAAAACCATCCCAATTAAACGAATAACGAAATCAGCGCTCATGGGTACTCCTAACTTTGTTAATGTGCGAAGTAATAATGGGGAATAATTGCGTTCGCCCTTACATGATAGCATGCTAGAAGGCAGAAGTCAAATAATTGGCAGAGGGAGTGTGCCGTTTTTTAGGGACGATTTATCAATAAATGGGACACCCGCCTTGCGTGTGCAAAATAATCCAATACAATTGCGCCATTAAATTTCGGAGAAATGCAATGCGCGATGCCAACTTCAAAATGTATGACGGCAAGGTGATCATCCGCCTAAAGATAAGATATGCGATAACTCGGATGAGCTGATCGGCAGTACATTATTCCTGCGCATCCTGGAGCATTGTGTTCATGAAGCGGCCAGACATAATGCCAAGCTGCTGGGTATTTTCAGCGAACAGCCGCCCTCCAAGCGTGAGGTGGGCATCTTGGTGGAGACGCTGCGCTACCTGGCCAAGCTGCCGGCGGATCTGGTCATCAAGGTGGTGGATGGTTCAGCGAATTTCTTTCGTGACCGCTTGCTGCTCAACCAATTTGTGGAATTTATATATAACTACTGGCG
>CAZCBJ010000170.1:0-8701 GCA_964496705.1 uncultured Anaerolineaceae bacterium
ATGGAAGAAACCATTGACCTGGCTCTGGAGCCCGAACCCTCTCCCCTGATTTTTGAAGAAACTCAGCCCCAAACGCCAGCGGCAGATGATAAATCCTGATTCATTTCGCTGGAGTTCTTGTGGAAATTAGACCTTTACTCCTTTTTATCAGCGAATGGCTGGGCGTGGTGGCAGTCACCTGGATAGCCAGCCTGAGCCCGCGTCTTAAACCCAAGCCGATCGAATTCAGGTATCCGCGCAGGGAAGGGATCATCTCCTTTTCTTTGTTTGTTTTCATCCTGATCGGCAGTTTTCTGGTTTTTCAACGTCTGCCGGCACCCGAGGATGCCGTGGCAGCATTGTGGCAGCGCGCGGCGGTTGCCGGGGTGGTTCTGGTCATTTTTCTTGTAGCCATGCTATCGCGCACTCAGCCACTGCTCAGCCTGGGGTGGCGGCGTGAGCGTTGGGGACCGCTGCTGCGTCTGTCATTGGCACTGGTCTTTTTGACCATTTTCCTGCGCGGCAAGGTGGCGGGTATCATCAACGGGGTCAGTCAGGAAGAGGGTTATGCGTTTTTTGCGTGGCTGGGCATCGCGCTGGCGGAGGAAAGCGTTTTTCGCGGATATATCCAGCTCCGCCTCAGCTCGTGGCTGGGCAACCGCTGGGGTTGGGTGGCTTCGGCTGTTTTGTTCACACTGTACAATATTCCACGCTACATTTTGCTGCCCGCGGAGTTACCCTTGCGCCTGGGAATTTGCCTGGTGCAGGGATTGGTTTTGGGCTGGCTGATGAAGAAAACCCTGCATACCTTACCGGTGTTTATCTATCGGGTGCTGTCTGAATGGATGGCTTATCTGGTATGAGCGTGCCGGGCATGCTGCTGCGCGGATTGTTGACTTACCTGCCGGGTTGGGAAAACCGATTTTCGCTTGGCACTGGAGGGACGGTATCCGCACGTTATTGCTATGCGGTGTGGATGCGGCATTTGATCTTGGCGCAGCGCAACGGGTTGGTGCAGATGGTTCCGCGCGTGATCGCTGAGTTGGGTCCGGGCAGCTCCTTGGGGATCGGGCTGGCGGGCTTGCTCTCGGGCGCTGAGCGTTACTTTGCGCTGGATGTCGTCCGGCATGCCACACATGCGCGCAATCTGGAGATTTTCGATGAGTTGGTGCGGCTGTTCATCCAGCGCGCTCCAATCCCCACGCAGGAAGAGTTCCCAAAAATTCAACCATTGCTGGAAGACCACCGTTTTCCGCATGAGCTGCTGACCGAGGAGGTGTTGGCGCGCAGTCTCTCGGCGCGGCGTGTGACAGCCATCCAGAAAACGCTGCGGGATACCACTGGCGACCCGAATGATTTCATCACCTACACCGTGCCCTGGGATGATGAGGCAGTCATCTCGCAGGGCAGTGTGGATATGATTTTTTCCCAAGCCGTGCTGGAGCACGTGGATGATTTGCCCAGAACGTATGCGATTTTGTTCCGCTGGCTCAAGCCGGGTGGATGCATGTCACACCAGATCGACTTTGCTTCACACCGCATCACCCCGGCCTGGAACGGACACTGGGCGCTGCCTGATTTTCTCTGGAAAGCAATTCGCGGGCGCAGGCCTTACCTGATCAACCGCCAGCCTCTCTCGGTGCATTTGAGGTTGATCGAGCAGAGTGGTTTTGAAATTGTGTATAATGACCCCAGAGTCCAATCCTCCGCCATTCGCAGAGCGCAACTGGCCGGCAATTTTCGCCAACTGAGCCAGGACGATTTCACCACCAGCGGGGTCTTCCTCCAGGCTAGAAAACCATGAATGTCCGCTACCCTGTCCCTGAACCCCCTTCCCCGTTGATGGTCTGATGGGGAAGGGGAGTCAAAAAAGATAGATCAGCCATCCTTCGGATGGTCGTTGTTTCTACGGTCTATGCCAATCAGGAGCAAAAAATGCGGATGTCACAATTGTTTTCGCGAACCTTGTATGATGCGCCGGGGGATGTGGAGGTGGCCAGCCATGCGTTGCTGTTGCGGGCGGGATTCATCCGCCCGTTGGCAGCCGGAATATTCTCATGCCTGCCCCTGGCGCGTCGATCAATGAACCGGATCGAAGCCATCATGCGAGAGGAAATCACCGCCATCGGCGGGCAGGAAATCACCATGCCGGTGGTTCATCCTGCTGAAATCTGGCAGGAGACGCAGCGCTGGTATGAGATTGGCTCAGAAATGGGCCGTTTCAAGGACAAGGTTGGACGGGATATGGTGCTGGCGATGACCCATGAGGAGGTCGTGGCTGCACTGGTGAGGGGAGAGATTCACTCCTACCGGCAGCTTCCAGCCCTGATCTACCATATCCAGACGAAATGGCGCGATGACCCGCGACCGCGAGCCGGTCTGATCCGCGTGCGCGAATTCACCATGCTTGATAGCTACAGCCTGGATGCCGATTGGGATGGATTGGACCGGCAATACGATGCGCATTATCAAGCTTATCTGAATATCTACCGGCGCTGCAGACTTCCGGTGGTTGCCATCCAATCGGACACGGGGATGATGGGTGGAAAACAAGCGCACGAGTTCATGTATCTGACCCCGATCGGAGAGGATTCGATTCTATTCTGCCCTCAATGCGGATATTCGGCCAACCGTCAGGTGGCGCGCTTCAGGAAAAGTCCGCCCCCTGTTGAAGCAGAAAAACCGCTGCAAAAGGTGGCAACTCCGGCAACCTCCACGATTGCTGACCTGGCTGCGCTGTTGGGCGTGCCGCATAGCCGCACCGCCAAAGCGGTATTCATGGTGGCGAGCTTCGCGGAGGGCGCGGCTGGAGAAGGCAGGACAGAAAAGTTCATCTTCGTCGTGGTGCGCGGGGATATGGAAGTGAACGAAACCAAACTGGCCAATGTCTTAAAGGCCATTGATCTTCGTCCTGCGCTGGATGAAGAGATACGCGCTGTCGGCGCGGTGCCGGGGTATGCCTCGCCGGTGGGTTTGCAAGATGCCTGGGTGATCGTGGACGACCTGATCCCGGATTGTCCCAATCTGGTGGCTGGAGCCAACCTGGAAGGATTTCACCTGTTGAATGTAAATTACGGCCGGGATTATACTGCCCACCAGGTCGCGGATGTCGTTTCTGCCCAGGAAGGGGCAGCCTGCCCGGATTGCAGTGCAACGATGACACTTAATCGCGGTGTGGAAGTGGGTAACATATTTAAACTTGGCACACGCTATTCGGAGGCGATGAATTGTGCTTTCCTGGATGATCGCGGCGAGAGCCATCCGGTGATCATGGGCAGTTACGGGATTGGGGTCGGGCGGCTGTTGGCTTGTATTGCCGAGGAGCATCACGACGAAAAAGGCCTGATCTGGCCAGCCTCAGTTGCGCCGTATCCCGTTCATATGGTGATTCTAGGCGGTAAATCTGCGATCCCCCAGCAGGCGGGCGAAGAATTGGCGGAGAGGCTGCGCTGCGCCGGAATGGAAGCGTTGGTGGACGACCGCGCCGAGTCGCCGGGAGTAAAATTTAACGATGCCGATTTAATTGGTCTCCCCATTCGTTTGACGGTCAGCGAACGTTCGCTGCGCCAGGGCGGAGTGGAAATGAAACCACGCAAGGGAGGTGAAGTGACCTTGATCCCCTTCGAGGCGGTTGTGGAGGTCGTCGGTCGGGTGGCAGCAGAATGATCAGGCTTCTTCTTCGGACGCCGCTGTCCCGACATCAAACCCGGCAAATGCGATGGCCAGCGCAAACTGACTGACGCGGTCATAGGCATCGCCCAGCAATTCATCAATTGGGATGGGTTCGGAGAAATCGGCCCGTCCCAAGCGTTTTAAGATGGGATATTGAATTTCAGGCGGCTTGACATGGATGCTTAAGGGTTCCAATGACCCCGAAAGGTTCCAGAAATTATCCATACACTCGCGCAGGGCTGGAAGGCGTTCTTCGTGCTCAGGCGCTTCCTCATCTTCGACGCTTATCTCTGTGAGATTGCCAGCGCGGCGTTTGAGCAACCCATGTATGACCTGCTCCTGGGTTCTGCCGCGCAGCCTGAAGAGCAGGAAGGGATCCTCATCAAACCGGTCGCCGAGGATGTAGTGGGCGGCAGCGATGTGCTTGCATGGATTAGCCCAATCGGGACAATTGCATTCTGTTTTCAAGTCTCCCAGGTGGGTGGGGAAAAGGCTCACGCCTGTGGTATGAAAGGCTTCCTCAATCTGATCCGGCATCTCTCCGGCCAGCAATTGGGCGGCGAAGATGGCCTGCTGGGAAAGCACATCCAATAGGCGCTCCCATTGACGATCATTTAAAGGATTGACCTGGATGGTGACGCGGTAAGGTTTGGAGCGGGATCCCTGCACATACGCAATCACCCCGTTGCGTGTTTCTTCCATGGAAAGCACCTGCCCCATGCGCGCATACGTCTGCCCCCGCTGCAGGCGGGCGCGCATGACTAAACGTTCCATGGCCTCTATCCAGCGCTGCGCCCACCAGTTGCGGGCAAATTCTCCGCTTTCGCTGCGGGCGCGGATGCCGCCGCTGGCTTTCCTGGGAAGAGAGGGATTGTTGTAATTATTCATCTTTACCTTCTTAATCGCACCAACTCGCGCAGCTCGTCGGTATTCAGTTCTGTCAACCAACCTTCCCCTGCGCCTACAATGGCTTCGGCCAGCTCTTTCTTTGATTCAATCAGATCGTCAATTTTCTCTTCGAGGGTGCCCAGCGTGATGAATTTATGCACCTGCACATTCTGTTTCTGCCCGATGCGAAAAGAGCGGTCGGTGGCCTGGTTTTCCACCGCAGGATTCCACCAGCGGTCAAAATGGAAGACATGGTTGGCGCGGGTAAGGTTGATACCAAAACCGCCCGCCTTCAAAGAAAGAACAAAAACCGGTGGCGCATGTTCTTCTTCCTGGAAACGCGAGATCAGTTGGTCGCGGACTTTGACAGGCGTGCCGCCGTGCAGGTATTGGACATTGCGCCCCAGCGCATGTGGCAGGTATTCGGCCAGCAGAGAACCCATCTGCGCAAATTGGGTAAAAACCAACACGCGGTCGCCTTCTGCCAGCACCTCTTCCAGCATTTCGACCAGGCGCTGCAGCTTTCCGCTGCGACCGGCAATCTGGGCGATGTCATGCTGAGCAGATTCGACCTGGTGCAGATACTGGATGGGATGGTTGCAGACCTGTTTGAGCTGAGTGAGCAGACTCAGCACCAGACCCTTGCGCTCAATGCCGTCGGAAGCATTGATTTTTGCCAGTGTCTGCTGTACCACAGCCTCATACAATGTGGCTTGTTCTTCGGTCAGGTTGCAGTACTGTTTCATTTCGATTTTATCGGGCAGGTCCTGGATCACGTTCGGATCGGTCTTCACCCGGCGAAGAATGAACGGACCAACGAGTTGGCGCAGCCTTTGTGTGGCTTCACCATCTCCAAAACGCTCGATGGGTACGGCATATTCAGAGCGAAACCTATCTTGGGGGCCCAGGTAGCCTGGATTGAGGAAATTCATGATTGACCAAAGCTCAATCAGGCGGTTTTCGACGGGCGTGCCGGTGAGCGCAAAGCGGAACGAGCCGTCCAGTTTACGCACCGCCTGGGTCTGTTTGGCGGAGGGATTCTTGATGTTTTGGGCTTCGTCGGCGATGATTCCATACCATTTGACCTGCTGCAGCAGTTCGGCATCCATGCGCATGACCGCATAACTGGTAAAGACCAGGTCGTGCTGTTGGGCAGCCTGTAGAAATTCGGCGTTGCGCAGGCGGTTGGGGCCCTGGTGCACCATGATGTGCAGACCCGGCGTAAAGCGGCGAGTTTCACGCTCCCAGTTGGTGACCACGCTGGTCGGCGCGAGCAGCAGCACTGGTCCGGGCAATTTCCCGTTGTTCTCTTTCTCATACTGCAGCATGCTCAAGGCCTGGATGGTTTTTCCCAATCCCATGTCATCGGCCAGAATGGCGCCCAAGCCCCATCTACGGAAGAAAACCATCCAGGAGTAGCCGTAACGCTGGTAAGGGCGCAGCGTTCCAGCAAAGCCCTGCGGCTGAGGTAATTCGGCGAGCTCGTCGGCGTTGGTCAGGCGGTCCAACCATTCCTCCACCCAGCCTTCGGCGACCACTTCGGTGACCGGCAGTGAACTGATTCCAGTTTGGGCGCCAAGGCCAAACTGGGCGGCTTGCAGCAGGCTGATTTCGCCGGTTTGGTTCTGATTTTCCCAGAATTGGATGGCAGCCTCGACCTGCTCTGGGTCCAATTGCACCCACTGACCGCGGATCTGTAGCAGTGGGGATTTTAACGCGACCAGCTCTTCGAATTCCAGTCGAGTGAGGACGGTGTCGCCAAGTGCCAACTCCCACTGGTAAGCGACCAGGTTGTTGAGGCCGAGTTTTCCAGCCCTGCCAATGTTCAGATTGGTCTGACCGGGTTTGAGGGTGAGCCGCATTCCCAGGCGCGCGCTGCGCTGGTTCCACCAGGGCGGAACAAGCAGGCCGAAACCAGCCTGCTCCAGCAGCGGTCCAGCTTCGCGCAGGAAGCGGTAGGTGGTTTCGGTATTGAACACTGTCCCGCTGGGTTGCAGCGTTCGCAGGGCTGGGCGCAGGTCAGGGAACAGACGGGCAGCGTATCCCAAACCTGCCAGCATCTTTTCCTGGGCTTTTTCGAACTTTCGCCCGGACAGCCGGATGATGGAATTGTTGTTCCGCCAAACTTCTTCGGCGGGGAGGATCAGGCTGGGATCATCCTTTGCCTGTAGCAGGAAATGGATTTGCCACTCTTTTTCTATTTCGGCAATTTCCTGTGGCATTTCCACGCGAAAGGCGATGCGGAACTGGCTGTCGCCGGCGGCAAAGAGGTTACGCGACCAGGCATGCAAGCTGCTGGAAAAAGCCTGCAATTGGGCGGGTGATGCGTGGACAATCGGGCTTTCGTTAAATAATGCCTCCAGCCAATCCTGCAACGGGTTTTCATTTTCGCTAACGATGCGCGGGATGCGCCCGCGGCCCCAGGTGCGCACCAGCGCATCGGTCATGCTGTTTAGAAAATTGTCAAGCAGCATGCGCGGCTTGGTTTCGCTATTGGGATCGCGCCGGTCGAATGGCAGGACTTCGGAACGGCAAACCGGGGGCATGGCGCGGGCAAGTCGTTCAATCCGCAGCGCATCGTTGGGGCCGTCCAAAACCGGAAACCAGCGCGCCAGATAGCTGCGCCAACCGTTGCCGTTGGGCGGGATGATATCAGCGATAAATTTCTGGTTGGCCAACGCTTCCAGGACCAGGTTGGCAGCCTTGCGCCAAAAATGCGCATCCTGCCCGAGGATGAAGACGGGGCCTTCCGATGGCAGGTTCACCAGCACACTGTAGGCTTTGCTGGCCTGCAGAAATAAGCCTTCAATGAACCATTGCGACAGGAACGGCTCGTTGTAGATATCCAGCCCCCAGTTATGGCTGAGCTCGGGGGAGGGGAGCGGACCGGTGCGACTGCTGGGCAGCAGCAGTCGTATTTTATACGCTTCGGCGGTGGCCAGCGGGGTGCCGGCACCGATCATCTCGCGCAGTAGACCTTCATCCAGGCAGTATGGATGAGGGAGAGGTTTAATGTGACCTTTTCGTGGCAGACGACCACGCCAAATGGGTGGCTGAGGGGCTGCAGGGTTCTCCGCCCAGAACAACATGCCCCCAGGCTCATTTGGCCGGCGCGGCGGCTGCCAATGTGCATGGAGAATTAGCATATTCTATTGATAAAATCCGTCTTTCACCCGCATGTATGGTTAGGCGTCAGATTTGCCAGGATGGGTTTTGGTTGAGCAAGGAATAATAAATAATGATTACAAGCTATTTGTCAATTATACACCAGAAATTGTGCCTTTATCCTCCTGAAAAAGCTAATACCTGTTTTCCCATATTGCCTTGTTAGGGATTGTCGAATGGGTTGATGGTCGGCACTCACTACTGTACCGACGAAATTTTATAAACCAATCCTGGGCAGGCCCTTCCCGCAATGATGCTCCGCGATCGCTGTGGGGTGCTGCGCAAGAGAATTTCTGGTCAAATCCGCTCAAGGAATCACCCCGCGTGAGTCCCTGAAGGAGCGCGGCGACTGAAGGATCACCGGGCTTTTGCAGGCAGACCTTATTGACAGTGTACTCAACGCGCTGCCAGGCTGACGGCGGCACGAAAGCTGGTATAGGCGGTGAGCATGTCGGCTGAAATAATTTCAATGCGCCTGCCGTCCAACCTCAGCGCTCCGGGAAGCAGAGAGACCCGATCGGCCATATCTGAGTAGATGAACTCAATCGTCATGGTCACTGGTAGGTCCACATGCAGCGGCGCGGGGGCAACACCGGCCTTGATCCGGGAGATGGCCCGCTCGGCTTTTTCAGTGATCAGTTTCTTGGTTGCTGCCGGGGTCAAGCATTCAGCAGAATGGCGTCCGGTGGCTTGCTTGACCTGCGCGGTTTCGATGCCAGGAATCCACTCTTCGGCTTCGGCGCACACCGCCTGGTCACCACTGACCAATAACAGCGGAACTCCGAAGTGCCCGCAAACACTGGCATTGAGTCCAGTTTCGCCGCACAGCCGCCCGTTGATCCACAGATTATTCACCCGACTGCTGGACCAGGTGTGGTCGAGAATGGCATTGCGGGTGCCCATCCTGGCGTGATAACCGATGAAGAAAACCCCCTGAACCCCAGAGTCAATGCCCTGTATCATGGAGAATGGAGAAGGCGAGGAAGAATTCAATCGC
>CAZCBJ010000171.1:0-8664 GCA_964496705.1 uncultured Anaerolineaceae bacterium
TAGGAACCGCACTGAACGGCAACGGTCGACAGGTAAGAATAAAGCGTCTGCCATCCGTTGCCGTGGTCAATTACCACCACGTTCCCATATCCCCAATCATTCCAACCGGCATAGACCACCACGCCATTATCTGAGGCGAAAATCGCATTTCCGGTCTGCCCGCCGATGTCAATTCCCCAGTGGTTGGTATTGGGAGTGTAATCATAACCGGAAAGGGTCTTAACCGTAGTCGGCCAGATAAAAGTGCCGATTCCCACCGGTCCATCGCCAATTTTTCCGCAGGCACCGGGGCCGAATATCTTGGCAACAGCCGGGTTGGCCCGGGTGATGCGCGGAGCGCTCCAGGTTACAAATTCACGAGAACCGCCAGGAATGATCAGCCAGGTTCCCGGCTTGATATTGGGGTTGGACAAATCACCCAATTCCTCGCGCTTGAGGCGGTTGCCCGGCCACTCGATAATGGCATCCGGCGTGGAGTGATAGAATTCCGCCACACCATTCAACCCATCCCCCGCATGCCATTGATAATACATACCGTCCACCGGTAAAATATTTAACGACTGACCCGGACGCAATTTATGCGGATCATCTCCCAGGACATACACATTGCCCCACAATAACGTTTCGGGTTTGAGCCCAAATTTTTCAGCAATCCCAAACAGCGTGTCCCCTTCCTGCACGATGTAGGTAGATACATCAAACCTCGGCCTTGCGGGAAGAATGGTATGTAGTTGCGCCAGACGCGGGATGCCGCGCCATGCGAAGTCGATTTCTGGCAGTTCCACCAGCGGTTGAACAACTGCTATCGGAGTTTCGGTGGGCAGCGGGGCAGCCGCTATGACCGCCTCCACCTTGGGGGTCATCGGTCCCTTCAAGAAATAAGATCCCATGATCCATACCACAAAGAGGATCAAGACGATGGATACCAGACCAGTGCCAATCCGCAATATCGTTTCGCCCATGCCCCAGCGAACGATATTTTCCCAAATTTGTTCCCATGTAAAGGGTGCTTTAGGTGGCTGCTCTACAGTTATCTCTTCAACCTCGGCACCCATGCTTCCTTCTCTGGATGTCGATGGATTATTCGTCATGAATAGTGACCTCGTGAAAAAATCATAACACAGCCCGAAAAGCAGGTCAAGCAATCGTCGAACAGTCAAATCGTGTATACTTTAAGAGTTAGTTATGAAAAAAGAACCTGCCCACACCAGACACGCATACCCGACTCGGCGTATCCTCAATGAATTCTGGCGCGACATCGAGTGGCCGGTCATTGTTGCCCTGGCTCTGATCTCGTTGTTCCTGGGGGTGATCGGTTTCTCTCAATATGACCGCGCGGTAATACAACTGCCGTTAACTCATTCCTGCCGGCCGGACACACCGTTCACACTCTGGGATGATATCTACCGGTCCATGCAATTGCTGCCCATGAATTCGGGTGACATCGCTGGTTGTGTGCCGGTGCCTATCGCGCTTCAAATTGCCCGCTTTCTGCTTCCCGCCGTCACTGCCTACACATTCTTTAAAGCCCTGCTGGTCATCTTCCGCCATGACCTTAATCTGTTGCGCTTAAGCCTGGGGTACGGGCATATCATCATCTGTGGTCTGGGTAGAAAGGGTTATTTGCTCGCCAAGGAGTACCGCCAGCGGCACAAAAAGGTTGTGGTGATAGAAAATAATCCGCAAAATTCATACATCGAGTCAAGCCTGGATAACGGGGTTGTCGTCCTGATCGGCGATGCGCGCGATCCAGTGATGCTGCGTAAAGCCGGCGTGCATCGCGCACGTGAGTTGATCTCAGTCTGCGGCGAGGATGACATCAACGCTGAGGTGGCAACCCAGGTGCGCAGGTTGACTGATAAGATCACTCGCAACCTTAGCTGTACCATCCATGTGTTCAATGCCCATATCTGGACTCAGCTTCGCAGCCCCAAATTTGACCAGGGGTTGCGAGCACCGTTCCAGCTTTCTTTCTTCAATATCTTCGAAAGCGGCGCCCGTATCCTGCTGAAAACCTATCCGCCTTTTGACCGCAACGCAGCAGATTCGCGCAACCCGCCCCATTTCCTGGTTATCGGGCTGGGCTATCTCGCACAGTGTCTGGTTGTTCACGCCGCGCGCGATTGGTGTCAGATGTATGATATGAATCACCAACAACTTCGAATCACTGTGGTTGACCCGGACGTTGAAAGTCTGGTGAAATCACTCAAGCGGCGCTTTCCGTTGGTATCCGAGGTGTGCCAGATCGAGAGCGTCAACTATAACACCCACGACCCCCGTTTTCATGCTGGCGAATTTTTATACGACGATCAGGGCTTGTGTGACATCACCCATGTGTATATCTGTTTGGATGACGCCTACGCAGGATTGACAGCCGGTCTGGCGTTGTTGCGGCAATTATCCAACAGCCAGGCCCAGATCATCGTGCGTATGACCGAGAACACCGGTCAGGCTCAGTTGCTGCAGGATTTGCGTGATCCCGACGGCGGAAATGCCTGCCTGCACCCGTTTGCCTTATTCGAACACACCTGTAAGCCTAACCAGTTGGACGACGGCACGCGTGAAATCCTTGCCGAAGAAATCCATAACGCATACCTCGAAGAACAACTTGGCAAGGGTGAAAAATTGGGCAGCAGACCCAGCCTTTTCCCATGGGATGAATTAAGTGAAGGGATCAAATCTGCAAATCGCGACCAGGCTTACAATATTGGTCGGATATTGGCAAAAATTAATTACGGTATCACTCCCTGGACCGAATACCGCATCGAGGACGTGATCTTCACCCCTGAAGAAATAGAGATCATGGCCATTGCTGAGCACGAGCGGTGGATGAATGAGCGCGCTCAGCAAGGATGGCGCTATGGGACACAACGCAATGATGCCCATAAAATCTCCCCGGCATTGTTGGCTTGGGAAAAACTGCCGGATAATGAACGCGCCAAAGACCGCGAAACGGTTGCCAAGTTTCCCGCATATTTGAAACGCGTCGGCTTCCGGGTCTACCGCCTGAACGCGCAAAATAAGCCCGACCCTGCCAATTCTTGACACACTTTAAAAAATAACTATATACTTAGAACAAAGGTCTAAATTTTGGCTGCGGTCAGGTAAAGATTGAGAAAAAACAAGACCCGCAATTGGTTGCGCACCTTTGCCATCTTATTTTTTGTGGCGTGGTTCTTGTTCGCATTCCGCCTCGAAATTCTCTCCATATTACAGCTTATCTACTCAGTCATCCGCACGCTGGTCGGTATGCCAATTCCTTTTCCCCAGGCTGGTCAGGTGTTTCGCGCCTTGATCCTTCTGTGCACAGGCTTCTTTACCTTTTTTGCCGCCTCCTGGATCAGCCTGTATATTCTTGCTCAATTTGTCCTGCCCGTACGCACACCCGAAGAACGCTCCAAAGTATTTGAAAGAATGAGCAACTTCATCTTCCGTTATCACGGTCCTGCCCTGTTCATCAAAGAGGGCAAAGTGGTCGGAACCCAGGCTGAAACCCACCGCTGGTTGCCTGGCATTGTTTTCGTCGATCATTGTTCGGCAATCGTCTTGGAGCGCCAACCCTCTCAATCTGTGATGTCGTATTGGCGGAGGCGTTTACGCAGCTCTTTGCGCCGTTCACATGAACAGCCCGGTCCGATGGTCCGAGTGGCAGGGCCGGGCATTGTGTTCACACGGGGCGCTGAAAAACTGAGGGGTGCAGTGGACCTGCGCCCGCAAACCCGCCGCGCGGAATCGGTGATCGCCCACACCCGAGACGGAATTCCGGTCGAAACCGCCGTTCACACTGCGTTCACCCTGGGAGAGGATCCTGAGATTATTTTCGTGACCGCCAATCCCGATCGGAGCAGCAAAATTCTGGTGGTCAGATGCGAACCGTCTGGACAGGGCTTGCGCATCCTTGATTTGGTGGACGAATTGGACCCGGCTGATCAGGCTGAAATCTATTTTAGAGTCCAGGAGATGACCAAGACAGAAGATTTCGATGACCGACATGTCCCTCAGCGCCTGATCATGGACCAATCGCCCTACTATGTCTCTGAAACCAGAGTCCACAACGCGATATACTCGGCTGAGGCGCGGCAGATGCCTGACAACACCCGCGAGGAATGGAGCAGCCTGCCTGTGCAGGTGGCGGTGGCGACTTTCCGGAATATGCTGGCCACCCACCAGTACGATCATCTTTATTTACCAGATGACCCCGAAGAATACCCCATTCATCAGATCAAACGCGCCTTTGCCCGCGCCGTGGTGTACCAGGGTATTCTGGCTTATCAATATGTTGAGCGGCTGAATGGGATGCCCTTTGATTTCAGTCAGGCAAATGGGGGTCACCGTCCGCTGGAAGTCGATGATGACGAATTGCTGTTCTATCCTGTTCAGGAATTGAAGAATCCCAAACCCCTGCGCAATCGCGGTATCAAGGTGTTGCACGCCGGTTTCTCAGACTTAAGACCCACCAGTCAGACGGTGCGCGAGCAGTTTATGAACACTTGGAAGGCGCGCTGGCAGAGCGAAGCGGAGATCACCCGGGCTGATTTTGAGTTGCAGGCAATGCGCATCAAAAACCGAGCCAAGGTACAAGCGCAACAGGAAATGGCTTACACACTCTCGCGGATTTTCCAAATGCCTTCCTATTCACAGGAAGCCCTCGCCATGCGGGTTTTCCAGGCGCTGGAAACTGCTGCCACCGAGCCTTCCACCCACCAGTTATTGCCCCAGGATACCATCAACCTGCTATTCACATTGAGACATGTCATGTTGCCGGAAGGTGGTCCAAAAATATCATCTGATATTCCACCCAAACCTGCCAGTCCAGAGCAGAAAGACGGCAAGGAAAACCAGAATGGCTGAGCGAACTGCATCGAATTCTGATGTCACAAGCCACTCCCATCTGTGGTGGTTGAAATCCTTTATTCATCATCTCTTCTTTGGCGATCAGGAGTGGGGCTGGGCGCGTTTGTTTCTCACACTGGTGCTGGTCATCGGACTGGCAGTCTCGATGTTGTTTTTCCAATGGAATTACCTGGATCCCTTCCTCGGCACACAACCACCACCGACTGAAACGACCCTTTGGGCAATCATCTGGAAGGCCAGCCGTTACCTGATTGCACCAGTGGCTGCCATTTTCCTGAGCCTGTATATCAGCAGTCGCTATGTACAGGACATTTACGAATTACCCAGTCTACTTTTGGGATTCCGGTTTGTCCTGGCATCCTTGTATGGTGTGGAATACCCGAAATTGGTGATCGAAGATGGCAAGAAATTGATTGATCCCGGAAAAACCAACCTCATCGATGTCATCGGCGGTCCTGGTTTTATCATCATTCGACCCGGCAATGTGGTTCTGCTCGAGCGGCTGAAAGGTCCCTCCAATGTGCTTTCCAGCGGCACACATTTTATTTCCCGTTTCGAACGGGTGAAAGATATTGCCAATCTGCAAGAGCAACAAACGCATGTGGAGGAGATCAGTGCGGTGACCAAAGATGGGATTGAGGTGACGGTGCGTAACGTCAATTTCCGTTATCGTTTGTTGCGCGACCGCCGCCAAGCCAATGCGGATACCAGGCAACCTTATCCCTTTTCGATACAAGGGGTGCGTAATATGGCCTATGGGCGGCGCGTCATGAAAGATGGCTTAATGCCCTGGCATCAAGCGGTCAAAATGGCAGTCACCATGGGAATTGTTGACTACATTTCCAAGTGCCAATACGATCACCTGACCGCACCGGTGGAAGGCGATCCGCGGCAAGAAATCATCAGTGAAATTCGTTCGCGGGATACACGCCGGAGGTTGCGCGATATCGGCGTTGAGTTGATCTGGGTGGACATTGGCCATTTTGACAATGCCCTTGCAGAGCAAATGCGCTTCGAGGCCTGGAAGACGAGATGGCAGGGTAGCGCTGAGCTCTCCCAGGCAGAAGGTGAAGCCCAACGTCTGGCATATCAAGAGATGGGACGCGCTGAAGCCCAGGCAGAAATGCTCATGAGCATCATGCATGCATTTGAAGATACGCTGCAAACCGGGGACTCAGCCCAACAAAATGGGGACCGATCCGCCCGGATGCGCAACATTTTCCTGGCACGAACAGCCCAGATGCTCGATTCGCTGGTCTCGCCCCCACCAACCAGCAGCGGCGCAAAAGGAGTGCAACCTCCGTCAAGCAAAGATTCCGATGAAAGAAGACAAAAGTTGCCATGATCACCCTGGAAGTTGCCTATTCCTGGTTACATAAATTCGAGCCATCCAAACTGTCCAAAGCGACCTCTGAGCTGGTTGGAAAATTAAACCAATGCGTCCAAACGCCCGGACAGAATAGTAAATGTTTTTATGGTGAGCTCCAACAACAGCTCGACCACATTCGCTACCGTTTGTCCAACAGCATGGAAGTGGCAGAGATTTGCCTTGAGTTCGTTGGAAGCGTCGATCACCCGCGCGAGCCTATCTGCTCAAGGACTGGCTGGAGGCCAGCCTGTTGTTTTCCGAGGCTTCCGCGCGCTACCGGCCCAGTTATCACCACGTGGGGGTGGCAAAATGGATGCAAGGATATGCGCTGTTTGCGTTGAGCAGCGAGCGGCGGGCAGAAGCGACAGAATTGTTTCAGGAAAGTATTACCGCTTTCACGCGCCTGACTCGCGGGCTGAATGCCATCCCTGAACGAGTTAGCTGGTACAAAGAACAGATTTCCAGTATGAGACAATCCATCCTCGACTCGGCAGATGAAAATGTCGCCAGTCATCACCGCCCGCAGGCTGATGTGCCTGCCAATCCCAACCCTGCTTCTCCGGCTGAAGCAGCCGAACAACCCATTCCCATTCCCCATTCAGACTGGGATGCGGCGGTCCTGCAACTTTTCATCATCCGCGACGAGATTCCAGCCGGACAACCGCTGGCAATCGGCTATGACCGTTATCAGAGTAGCCAGCTAGAAATTGAGCAGGTCATCATCGAAGGGCAGGCCTATCGTATTCGAAATTTGCGCAGCGCCAGCCGAACCATCAGCCTGAAACCATTTTTTATTGAAAGAAAACCACTGGTTACTTTAAAAGTGAAGGGCGACAGCATGAATCAGGCTGGTATCGATCCGGGCGATTTTGTCCTGATCAGCCTGCAGAGGGATGCCAATCCAGGGGATATCGTGGTGGCGCAGATCGCTGGTTTGGATACCGAAGCCACACTCAAACGGTACTGGCGCAGTCAGGACGGTCACATCATCCTGAAACCCGAAAGTGATAATCCCGACAACAAGGATATTCCAGTGGATCCCGGAAGCTTTGAAATCCGCGGAATCACCATCGCAGTGTTCAAACCAATCTGACCAGCCACAAACTCTGGTCTCAGGGCGCGATGGGGCGGACTCTGAACAATTCGCCCAGTTGATCCAAAATCCGCTTATCCACCGTGCGCGCCGGACAGCTCTGTTTTTCCGCGCTGGCAGATACCTCCTCACTGCTGGTGACCATCACCGCAATGGCCGAGGGCAAACCGTCCTGGGTATCCACTGTTAATTTCAATGCAATTTCATGCGCAGGCGGCAGCACCTGTACCAGATATTGTTTATCCGGGTGTTCGCGGTTTTCATCGCTGGCTTGAAGAACAACCTTAACCCCACTGGCATCCGTGTTGCCCACATTCTGTACAGTGATATAAGCGTTGGTCACCTCACCCATGCTGTGGGAGATATCCAGGCCGGTATCGCAGGCGACAACGAAAACCACCAGTTTGACCACCGGAATGGGCGTGTCGGAGGGAACAGACGTTTGTGTCAGCGTAACTGTTGGCGACAGAGTGTTTGTCCGTGAAGGCAAGGGGGTATCCGACCGACTGGGGGTGCTGGTCTGGCTACCACGGGCAGACCTGGCGGTTTGGGTCTTGGCCTGTGCGGTCAGCGTGTACGCTTTAAGGTTGGTGGCGACGATGGGATCCATATGGGTTGGCACCAAAGGCGTGATCCCGCAGCCAGCCAGGTAAACCAATCCAATCACCGATATAATTACCGTATAGATTATTTTCATAAGTGAATTCCTCAACCACTCCCATTATACAACCTGCGCCAATAAGGTTAACACCATGAATTCCCGCACCTTGGTCAAAGATAGCCTGGAATTCCGATCCCCGCAGCGCATCCCGCGCCAGTTATGGCTGTTACCATGGGCATGGGACCATCATCCCGATCAGGTTGCTGAAATCCGCCAAAGCTTTCCAGATGACATCATTAACGCGGATGGCTTCTACCAGAAGTATCCTACAACGCAGGGCGCTCCGTATAAGATGGGCGTTTATGTGGACGAATGGGGCTGTATTTTTGAGAACATCCAGCCAGGAGTGATCGGTGAGGTGAAACAGCCTTTGCTGGACGACTGGGCGAAACTGGAGCATTTACGCTTTCCCGAAGAATTTCTGAGTGTGGATATTGAGCAAGTCAACGCATTTTGCCGTCAGACCGACCTTTTTGTGATGGCTGGAACCTGCCCGCGTCCCTTCGAGCGGATGCAGTTCATGCGCAAATCCGACACCCTGTACCTGGACTTTTACAATCACCCGGACATGCTCCGTGCTTTGCTTGGCAAATTGCATGAATTCTATATAAAAGAACTGGATATCTGGACGCGAACCGATGTCGACGCGGTCAGTTTTATGGACGACTGGGGCGCGCAGGATCGCCT
>CAZCBJ010000172.1:0-8653 GCA_964496705.1 uncultured Anaerolineaceae bacterium
CGCTCGGGCACGCGGAAGGTCTTGCTCAGATTCTCGACGCGGATGATCGGTACGGTCATTCTTTCCTCCGGTAAACGTACATTCTTATCATACAACATTGGTGTGAAATTGGAGGGTTTTTGGGCGGTGATTGCCTGAGCGCTGCACCCCAAAGTTTTTAATCACCCAACGTGGGCAGACCCTTCCCGCAGGGATGCTTCGCGATCGCTGGACGAGCCTTGCGCAAGCGGGTTGACTCACAGACCCGCTCAGGGAATCACCACACCCTTGACTCCCTGAGCGCAGCGAAGGGTCTCGCCCCCCGTGCCTCCCTGAGCGCAGCGAAGGGTCTCACCACACCCTTGACTCCCTGAGCGCAGCGAAGGGTCTCGCCCCCCGTGCCTCCCTGAGCGCAGCGAAGGGTCTCACCTCACCCGTGACTCCCTGAGTCACCCAATTGGGGCAGTCCCTTCCCATAGGGATGCTTCGCGATCGCTGATGGGTGCTGCGCATGGGAAGCTGTGATTAAATGTGCATGCGCTCTTCCAGATTGGCAATCATCTGCAGCGCGCGCTGTTCCTGGTCAGCCAGGGTGGTCAGCCAACGGTCGGCCGCCGAGACGGCGTCTTCGTCCGGGCGGGGCGTGTCCAGTGCCTGGCGCAGGTCTGTGTTCTCTCCGGCGTCGAGGCGCAGGAGCATGCGCAGGATGGCCATCGGGCTGTAACCGGCGGTGCGCAGCATGCGGATCACGCGCAAGCGGGCGATCTCTGCCTCGCCGTAGAGGCGGTAGCGGTTGCGTGCATCGCGCGGCACGCTCAACAGCCCGCTGCGTTCCCAGTTGCGCAGCACATCCTCGCTCAGCCCCAGCAGGCGGGCGGCTTCGCGGATGCGCAGCTCGGCTCCGCCCGGAGCGGCTGGCGGTCCCTGCGCCCAGCGTTCCAGCAGCCTGACCGCTGCCTCGGCCTGGGCAATCTCGGACTTCACCAGCGCCAGGTGGCGGTGGGCCAGCTCCAGCGCCCCGCCCAGGTCGCCGCGGGCGGCGGTGCGGATCAACTGCGCGGCGGATTGGCGGATCTCCCGACCGGGCCAGGCGCTGTTCAACCCGGTGCGCGCCAGGCGCATCTGCTCGAGGTGCTCCTGGCTGTAGAGCCGGTAGCCCGCCTGGCTGCGCGGGACGGGCGGCAGAAAGCCCCATCCCTCGTACAGCCGCACCGTGTTGGGGTGGCAGCCGACAGCGGCGGCAATTTTGGCGGTGGACAGGCAGCGGTAGGGCATGACCCTCAAATTATACGCAGGAAAGCCGCGCGCGCGGTTATAATTGGTTTCAAGATTCAAGGAGCGGCAATGAAGAAAACGAACCCCTTCTCCCGTCTCAAACGCATATTTTCCGGTCGCGGCGAACCGTACGACACCCTGATGGACCGCCAGGTGAGCATCGGCAGCCACAGCCTGCACGTTTTCTGCCTGGGGCGCGGCAGCCCGCCGCTGGTGATCGACACCGGTTTGGGTGAAATCTGCGCCGCCTGGCAGCCGCTGCAGCGCCGGCTGGCAGAATTGACCCGCGTCTTCGCCTACGACCGCGCCGGGTATGGCGAGAGCGCGCCCGGCTCGCTGCCGCGCCACAGCCGCGTGGCAGCCGAGGATTTGCGCCTGCTGCTGGAGAAAGCCGGCGTCGAACCGCCTTTCCTGCTGCTGGGACATTCCCTGGGCGCGCTAAACCTGCAGGTTTTTGCCGGCTTGTACCCGCAAGACACCGCCGGGCTGCTGCTGCTCGACCCGCCGCCGTTGGAGTGGATCTGCGGGCGGGCGTTTCCCGAGCTGGCTGCACTGGCAGAAGAAGAAGTCAGGAAGATGAAGGCCGCCGCCGAAGAAGCTGCCCATTCTCACGATGCGCAGCAGCAGGCGAAAGCGGCTTTTTACACCGTCCTGGCCTCGGAGCAGGCGGAATTGCTGAACAGCAGCGCCCGGCAGGCCGAGGCGCTCGCTTCGTTTGGCGACCTGCCGCTGTTTGTGCTGGCCTCCACGCAGCCCAATCCCAATTTTGGCGCCGCGGCCGAAGCCTTCCAGTCGTTTTGGATCGAGCAGAGCCGCGGGCTGGCTGCCAAATCCACTCGCGGGGAATTCATCCTCGCGCCGAATAGTTCACACCACATTCACCTGGATGCGCCTGATCTGGTGGTAAACGCCGTCCAGCGCGCGTTGGCGCTGGTTCGCTCGTAGACTTTTCTTTTTCGGCATATCCCCCTTCGTGTCGTTTGCGTTTTTTTTTATTTTTAAAAAAGGAGACCAAAATGGAATATCGCAGGCTTGGCAATTCGGGTTTAAAGGTGGCGCGCATCTGCCTGGGCACCATGCAGTTCGGCTGGTCGGCGGATGAGAGCGCCTCGTTCGCGGTCATGGATGCTTACGATGCTGCGGGCGGCAACTTCATCGACACCGCGGATATCTATTCCGCCTGGGTGCCGGGCAATCCCGGCGGGGTCAGCGAGGAGATCATCGGGCGCTGGATGCAGGCGCGCGGCAACCGCCACCTGATCGTTCTGGCGACCAAGTTCAACGGCCGGCTGTGGGAAGGCCCCAACGGCGACGGGCTCAGCCGCGGGCATGTGATGAAAGCCGTCGAAGACAGCCTACGCCGCCTGCAGACCGATTACATCGATCTCTACCAGACCCACTGGCCGCATTACGATACCCCCCAGGAGGAGACGCTGCGCGCGCTGGACGACCTGGTCAAGGCCGGCAAGGTGCGCTACATCGGCTGCTCCAACGAGCCCGCCTGGCGGCTGACCAAGGCGCTGTGGATCAGCGACAAGCACAATCTCAACCGCTTCATATCCTCCCAGCCGCCCTACAGCCTGGTGCGCCGCGCCGATTTTGAGCGCGAGAGCGAGGCACTGTGCCTGGATCAGGGCGTGGGCGTGATCCCCTACAGCCCACTGCAGGGCGGTTTTCTGACCGGTAAATACCGCCGCGACAGCCAGCCCGAAAGCGTGCGCGCCGAGGGATTGAAACGCTTTTTCACCGAGCGCAATTTTGACCTGATCGACCTGCTGGAGAGCCTGGGCAAAGCTCACAACGCCAGCGTGGCTCAGGTGGCATTGGCCTGGCTGCTGCAGCGCCCCGCCATCACCGCGCCGATCATCGGCGCCAACACCGTGGAGCAGCTCACCGACATCCTGGGAACCCTGGAGGTGCACCTGACCGCCGAGGATGTGCAGGCCATCGATGAAGCCAGCGACTGGCGCAAGGAGTGAGCATGGCAGATACTGTAGAAAATCAGGAGCAGCGTGACGAGCGCATGCGCTGGTGGCGTGAGGCGCGCTTTGGCATGTTCATCCACTGGGGCCTGTATTCCCAGCTTGGGCGGCACGAGTGGGTGATGAACCGCGAGCGCATCCCTTTGGCCGAATACGAAAAACTGGCCGATACCTGGACGGTCAAAGAGCGCCCGGCGCGCGAATGGGTGCGCCTGGCCAAACAGGCGGGGATGAAATACATGGTGATGACCACCAAGCACCACGAGGGCTTCTGCCTGTGGGACACCAAGCAGACCGACTACAACGCGGTGCAGCGCGGCCCGCGGCGCGACCTGGTGCGCGAATATGTGGAGGCCTGCCGCGAGTTCGGCCTGCGCGTGGGATTCTATTACTCACTCATGGACTGGCACCATCCCGACGGCGCGCGCTGCGCCAAAGACGAAGCCGCCCGGCGACGGTTTATTGATTTCACCTACGGGTGCGTCGAAGAGCTGTGCAGCCAGTACGGCCAGCTCGACATCCTGTGGTACGATGTGTCCTGGCCGCTTTCCTCCCCAGAGTTATGGGAAAGCGCGCGCATCACCGCCATGGCCCGCCGCCTGCAGCCGGGGATCATCGTCAACAACCGCGCCCAACTGCCCGAGGATTTCGGCACGCCCGAAGAGCACGTCACTGCCGAGGCCGCCGGGCGCGACTGGGAAGCCTGCATGACCTTCAACGGCTCGTGGGGTTACATGCCCTGCGCCCGCGATTGGCGTCCGGTGCGCGAGGTGGTGCATTTGCTGCGCACCGCGGCGGCCGGCGGCGGCAACCTGCTGCTCAACGTGGGGCCCAAACCCGACGGCTCGGTACCCGAAGAAGCCCACCAGCGTCTGGAACCGTTGGGTCGCTGGACGGCGCAAAATCAGGAAGCCTATCTTGGTCTGGTGGAGCGCGCCGACGGGCGCATGGAATGGCTGCCGACCGGCAGTTGGACCTTGAAGGGCAACACGGCATATTTCTGGGCCAGCAACTGGCCGGGCGGCGAGCTGGTCATCGGCGGGCTGCAGGTCAAGGTGCTGCGCGCCTCGTATCTGTCCACCGCTCAGCCCATCCCCTTCGAGCAGTCCGGCGAGCGCCTGGTTGTAAAAGGTCTTCCCCCTGATAATCCCGACCCGATCGCCGGGGTGACGGTGATCAAGCTGGAATGTGACGCTCCCCCGCGCCAGGTGCTGGGCGCCGGCTGCGTCACCCTCGACCAGGTTTAGCTAATCCACGGCCGCCTGTGCTTCGCGCCGGGCGGCCAGTTCGCGCCGCACCTCGGCGTGCCGCTCGCGGCTGAGTGGGTACAGCGCGGCGAAGATAATCCCAGCCAGCAGGAATACGGAGGGGATTGGTCCCATCAGCAGGCGAATGGCCAGCACGGCGCTGGGCGTCTGCTCGACGGCGTTGGACACATAACCGCTCCATTCCAGCCCGAGCAGCATCATTGGAATGGCGATGGAGGAGGCCACTTTGCGCAGCAGTGTCACCAGGCTGTAGAACATGCCCTCGTGGCGCTGCCCGGTGGCCAGCTCATCCCACTCAATGGCGTCGGGGATCATCGCCCAGGGCAGCACATGCACTGCGCCCACCCCGATGCCGGCCAGCGCGGCCATGCTCATCACCACCGGCATGCCCCAATCCGGGCTGACCAGGATCATGGTGACGATCACCGCCGAGAGGAACAGCATGCCGGCGATGTAGGCTTTGCGTTTATCCAGCCTGTGCGAGGCCCAGTTCCAGAACGGCAGGGTCAGCAGCGCGGCGATGAACACCGTGCCGGCCACCAAATCGCTGTCGGCTTCCAGCTTCATGCGGTATTTGAGAAAATACAGCAGGATACCCTGGATGAATTCGATAGCTGTCCAGGTGAACAGGAACAGACCCACCGAGAAAATAAAGGGGCGGTTCTTGAGTGCGGCGCGCAGCGACTCTTTCAAACCCGGCTGCTTCTGCTGCTGATTTTCCGAGCGCTCGCGTGTGCCGAAGAAGGTGAGCAGCAGCGGCAAGCCCGCTGCCAGGCCGAACAGCAACCCCGTCCAGGCAGCCCGCGCCGCGTTCTCCGGCCGCATGGTGCCGATCAGCATCAGCGGCACGGTGAAAGCCACCAGCCCGCCAATGATCGAGAAGGCCATTCGATAGCTGGTCAGGCTGGTGCGCTCATCGTAATCCAGGGTCAGCTCGGGCGTCAGGGCAAAGTAGGGCATGTACACCAGGCTGGCGAAGGTGTCGAAAAGAAAATAAGCCAGCGCATAATAGGCGGTCAACGCAAGCGGGCTTTCGAAGGGCGGTTTCCACCACATGGCGGCAAAGGCCAGGGCAAAGGGCAGGAAACCGAACAGCAAGAACGGCCGCCGCCGGCCCCAGCGCGTGCGCGTGCGGTCGGAGAGGTAGCCGATCAGCGGGTCATTGATCCAGTCCCAACTGCGGCCCACAAAAACCGCGATTGCCGCCAGCCCGGGCGTCAGCCCGACCACGTCGGTGAGGAAGATGGCGAACAGCACCCCCAGGGTGGTGTCGGTCAGGCTAAATCCGAAGTCGCCCGCGCCGTAGAGCACTTTGGTGATGCGGGGCAGAAATTCGCTGCGGGATGCGGTCATGTTGACCTCGTTGGTGCTAGAGTGTGCGCTTGTGGTTGCGGTGACGCTTGTACCATTTCACGCCGATGGCTTCCATGTCGGAGCGGCTGGTGTGATTGGTTTCATCGACTTGGATGATCTCCATGTGTTTGAAGCCGACCGCATGAATGCTGCGCGAAAGCTCCGAATATAGCAGGGCGTTCCCGCCCATGCCGCGGTATTCCGGCAGCAATCCCACACCATTGATATTAACCCACTCGGCGCGTTTTCGTTCTTGCAGGATGTGATACCAGCCCAGCGTCCAGATGCGCCCTTTGCAGCGCTGCAGCGCGGGCGAGATGTCGTGATAGGCGAGGATGAAACCCACCACCTCGTCGCCGCTCAGCACCAGCTTGATCAAGCGCGGATCGGCCACGCTGATCAGTGAGTTGGCGATGAGCTGCACTTCGGCCTCGCTGGGTGGAAAATACTCGTGATTCTGGTTAAAGGCGCGCTGATGCGCAGCCGATACGCGCGGGATCCACGGGCGCATCTCACGGGTGCTGGCGAATCCCTGAATCCGCAGCCGTCCGCGCCGGCGCACCAGCTCAGCGGCGTGTTCCAGCCTTTCGGGCAGTTGATGCGCGCCTGGCAGGTAACCGGAAAGGTGGTCGGTGTCCTTCTGGAAGCCAGCCTCGCGCAGCAGCAGATCGTAATATTCGTGGTTGTATGGCACGCCCAGCGCCGGTCGCAGATGAAAGCCCTCCACCAACACCCCGCCGCTGTCGGAGCCGACCAACCCGCGCGGCCCGATGATTTCCTCCAGCCCGCGCTGACTGGCCCACTCAAAGGCTGCGCTGAACAGCTCCCGGGCAGCCTGGCTGTCCTTCACGCAATCAAAAAAGCCAAAAAATGCAGTCTTGCGGTGTTGATAGGTATTATGGCGGGTGTTGTGCAATACGGCGATGCGGCCCACCACCTGCCGGCCCTGCTCTGCCAGGTAGAACTCACCCGCGGAATGCTGGAAGAAGGGATGCTTGGGCAGGCTGCGCGCCTCGCTGTGCAAGGGAGGCACCCATTGAGGGCAGTTTTGATAAAGCTGAAATGGGAACCGGTTAAAGCGCCGCAGATCGGCGGGTCGGGAAAGGTCGAGTCGGTGGATTTGCATATTGCATCTCCAGGGGACAAATCAGGATGCCTTCTTATCCAGTTTCATCCGGTACAGGTTGGTTTCGCGGCGCTGAAATCCCATGCGCTGATAGAGCCGGTTGGCAGCTTCGCGTGAGGAGCGTGAGGTGAGGTCAACGTGCTGTGCGCCCAGCTCAGCCGCCCGCTGCAGCGCGGCCTGGGTCAGCGCTTCGCCGATGCCGCGCCCGCGGTGGGCTTCATCCACCACCACATCCTCGATCCAGGCGTGCCTTCCGGCAGGGGTACGGAAGAATACCAGGGTCAACGCTGCGATGATCTCGCCCTGCGCGTCCGGCTCGGCGGCGAAGAAGAGCTGGCTGGCGCCTGATTGCAGCACCGCCTCCAGCTCGGCGCGCGTGGGGGGGGGTGGAGCGGATTGAGCTGCGGCATCAACCGTGCAAAAGCAGACACGACGCGCTCATCGATCTGATGGGCCTGAAAAATTTCCATCTGACTGTGCCTCAACCCGCGTATTGAGCTGTGCCGCAGGCGGCCAGGATTTCGCCGAAGTATATGCGGTGATAATCGCCCGCGTAGTTGCGCGCGATGTAACCGGCCAGGAATTGTTCTGGCTTGTAATCGTCCCAGTAAATTTTTTTGCATTCCAGGACCAGATCGGCCTCGACGAAGACGGGCGCGGCGATCCGGCTGGCGGCTGCCGGGATCAGGCCGGATTCCTTGATTTTGTCCCCCTCCCGTCCGGAGCGCGTGCCCAGCAGCTCAAGCGCGGGTCGGAATGCCTCATGGAAGGCGCACAGGCTGAAGGTGTTGTATTTTTCCATGAACTGGAAGGTGTGGCGGGTGGGGCGCACCACCACCATCACGAACGGCTTGTTCCACATCACTCCCGCGCTGCCCCAGGAGATGGTCATGGCGTTGTATTGACCGGCAGCAAAGTCGCCGCTGGTCAACAGCAGCCACTGGTTGAAGATGCCGAACGCGCTTAAATTTAATTTTGTGAGGGGGATTTCCTGCATTTGCACATCTCCTCTTGAGCCAAATATTTTATTTTTTTACCCACAACCATTATACCGGATGTTTTATCGCCGGTTCCACAGGTTGAATCCGAGCAGGAAGAAGAAAGCGCTGGCCAGGATGAAGCCCAGCACCACACTGTTGGTCAGCTCCGGCGAAAGCATCGGGGTGGCGTAAGTTACCACCAGGATCGGGACGACACCGCCTTCTTTGCTGGACATGCGGACTCCATTGTTCGCTCCGCTGATCAGCCCCATCAGACCGAAGTTGCTGGCGGGGTTGTCCAGCCAGGATTGCACCAGCGAAGGCGGCAGGACGACCTCACGGTAGCAGGGATTACTCCACGTGCCCACCCCGGTGGCCAGGTGGGACACATAGCCGGATTTATAAGCGGGCATGCTATTCCAGGTGACCGTGTATTCATCCCAGCTTTCGGTGATGGGGTGCCAGAAGATGGTACCGCCTGCGACGTCGTTGGCCTGGTGGATGTAGATCTTGGCGCTGGTGATCTGCGCGCCGGAGGGTAGGCCGCCTGGCTCAAAGCGCAGCAGGATCTGTTCGTTATTCACACGGATTTTCAGCGTGGTATTATCCCCAAAGTTCTTATTCCCGCCGCCGTTGATATCCACATAGGTATCTGCCGCCACGTTGAAGGTGGTGTCACCGGCGGGCGGA
>CAZCBJ010000173.1:0-8626 GCA_964496705.1 uncultured Anaerolineaceae bacterium
GCGATGGACCGGCGGGATGAGCCCAATCCGCTCGTAAAAGCGCAGCGTATCCGGCGAAATGCCATACCGTTCACTGACCTGTGCAATTTTCATTCATTCACCTCTGCGCAGTAGTGTATCACCTGGAGTCTACTCCAAGTCAAGGGTTTTTTCCAAATCAATCATCCGGCTTTGTTCGCCGTTATGACGTACTCGGCAGGGGGCGGATTTGGAGTCAAAACAAGTTGGATTGTGTATTTACGCCGTTCTCCCCTCCGCCAGTCGGCGCAGCGCCTGGCGCGAGTCGGGCAGTCCGTAGAAGTAGGAGAACAGATTGGTGGGGAGTTCCCATGCCCGCTCTGCGGCGGCAATTGCGCGCAGGATCAATCGCACGCGGTCGGTGTGTAATTTCCAGGATGGGATGGGGTGCTCGTGCAGGAAGAAATTGCCCTCCTCGCGCATATCGTAGCTGATCATTTGCTGCCAGTGCCTGTGATGCTGCTCGGGGTCAATCAAGGCGTGGCACAAGAGTCCTCGCGCCAGCAGGTTTGCCTGTTCGCCTGTGATCCCTGGTAAGGCGAGCAGGCCAAGCAACGGCACTGGATCCGGTAACCGCGCCAGGTCGCGGACGATGTTCTCCTGGTGGATCGAAGGCTGCTCCTCGGTCCAGTGCATGGGTGGGCCGGGCTGCAGGAATTCATGGGCCAGCAATTCCCCAACCTGCGGCGAGAGCAGCTCTTCCTGCATTGGTTGGAAGCGTCCCACCAGCTCAACCGAAGCCCGCGCTGCGCCCACCCGCACCGCGTGGGATGGGTGCCTCTCGACCATCGCGCGCAGTTCCGGCGCATACTGCTTCCTGAGCGGGAAACGCGGCCATTCCAGTGAGCCAAACAATTTCTTCAGGCAGTGCAGCGTGCTGATTTGCAGCGCTTCTTCCCTCTCCTGGTGGATGTGCGCCAACAGGGTTGGAATCAATTGTTCTGAATCATCGCTCATGTACTGGAGCAGCTCGCCAGCCGCCAGCCGCTCGTCGCGGTCGCCGCGCGCCAGCAGAACCAGGTACAGGTCCAGTCCGGCCCGCAGCGCGGCGTAGGTTTGAACGCACAGATCCATCATGTGTACCGACTGCGCACCCGATTCGGCGATATACATTCCCTGTCCGGAAAGGTGGCGCATCAGCTCGGCTTTTCCCGGCGCGCCATCCATCGCCAGCACCTCCAGGCAGAACGGGATAATCAGCGGGGTGGTGTCGTAGATATCGCCAAAATCCTGCCCTGTCCCCAGCAAAAACCCTCGTGCCTGCTCGCGCACCTCGTCGTCTGGCGACAGCAGGTCGCGAATCGCGCGCGGGATATCGTCATGCTTATGGATGGGGTAAGTGTGATAGCCGAGACCGTTCCAGTCAATGGAGTCAAGGGTAGAGAACATGATCTGCCTGCGCTTTCATTATGGCATGGCCCTCTTATCTGAAAAGCATCCCTGGGTTGTTGAAAACCTCTCAGGTTAAGCGCATACTTACTCATTCCTAGGTAAGTTATGGGCAAGTCGCGACATGCAAAAACTTCTGGCACTCTTCATTGGTCAATGTCCGCGTGAGTCGGGCTTTCGCGAGAAGGATCAACTCATCCATCTGCAAGGCATAGATACGAATGTTCCCATCTGCTCCGGCGGTTGCCAGGTGTTTTCCGCCCGGACTGAACGAGACACCGAAAACATTGCTGGTGTTCCCATACAGGCTGAACAATTCCTTCCCGGCGTTTACATCCCATACTTTGGCAAGTCGGTCAAAGCCAGCAGAAGCCAGGCGCGAGCCGTCCTGGCTGAACGATAATCTCAACACCAACCCTGAATGTCCAGATAGCGCGGGCAGTTGCGCCCCTGTCTCCAGATTCCAGAGGTGAATATTGCCGTCCTGGTCGCCTGCTGCCAGCATCCTGCCGTCTAAATTTAGAGCCAGACCGTAAAGCTCTTTTCCCTCTCCAGAGAATGCTTTCACTTGCTCACCCGTCTTTGTGTCCCATTGGTAGACGAATTCATCGTCAGCGGACGTGAATACAGTATTCCCATCGGGATGAAAAACAACGCCGGAAATCAACGCCATTGGCTGATGACCGCCAAACGTGGTGATCGCTTCTCCACTGCTCAGATCCCACACTTTTGCAGTTCCATCCCAGCTGGCTGAGGCGAGTCGGTTCGAATCTGCGCTGAAAGCCAACCCGACGACCATGTTCGTATGACCTTTCAGAAGCGCAAGAATCTCTCCTGATCGGCTGTCCCAGATTGTCACCGTGCCATTGAGACTGCCTGTCGCTAAACGAGATCCATCCGGGCTGTATGCCAATCCGCTGAAACCGCCGCCCGGGTCGCCACCTTCGGGAACATCCAGGTGCAATTCTCCCGTCTCGGCATCCCAAAATTTCAAAGATCCATCCACACTCGCGGAGGCGATTTGATTTCCATCCGGGCTGTAGGCAACATTCCAGACAATCGCCATGTGTCCTGGAATCGTCAGCCGTTCTCGCCCCGGGCTGGCGTCCCATATGCGCAGGCTGCCATCATAGGCGCCGGAGATAATTTGCTGACCATCCGGGCTGCCAGCAACGCTGATGACGGTGCTGGTGGGACCTGCCAGGATCAAGGTCTGCTGTCCAGAGGTTGCATCCCATGCCCGCACCGTGCCGTCCTGCCCCGCGGTAACCAGCCGTCCATCTGGGAGGAAAGTGATATCGTACACACCAGATTGGCGCGCCGGGTTGGATACAGGCGTGCCATCTTCTGCATTCCAGACCATGATCCTGCCATCATCGCTGGCAGCCGCCAGAAGCGCGCCGTCGTAACTGAAAGATAGGCTGTGAATAACACCGCCAAGCGTTCGGGTGAAGATTTGCGTACCATCCTCTGCATTCCATACCCAGACGATGCCTTCATCCCCAGCCGTGGCAATCAGCTTACCGTCCGGGCTGTAGGCAATTGCCTTCGCAGGAGCCACCTCATCTGCCGCCAGCCTGAGAACCTCACGTTGGGTACTCAAATCCCAGATCTTTGGGACGCCGTCCATATTTGCCACTGCCAGGCGCGAGCCATCTGGGCTGAAGCTGATTTGCCCCACACCCAGGTTATAGCCCATGCTTGTGCCGACAGATTGTCCGGATAGCCTGAAAAGTATTTCGCCACTGTTTGTGTCCCATAGAACCGCCTGGGTTAACCATGACGCAGCCAGCGTGCGCCCATCCGGGCTGAAAGCGACGTTCGATCCCCATTCGCCTGTCCCACCATCCAAGGTGCGCAAGAACTCACCCGAATTTGCCTCCCAAAGTTTGACCGTGCCGTCGGCACCCATGCTGGCGAGCAACTTACCGTCCGGGCTGTAGGCAACATCTGGAACGCCTCCTTCGTGAGCGGGTATATGCTTCAGCAGGTGCATCTCAGGAATTGCCTGGTGTAGAGCGTTGCGGGCTTCAAGAGTATCCGCCTCATTCAGGCTTTGGATTGCCAGCAAGGCGCTGCGTTCAGGATCTACCTGTAGATTGTTGATCGCTGCCGCAGCCAGCTCACGAGAATTTGCCAGGTGATTGGCTTGAGTTGTTTGTTGCCAAAACAAGAGGGCTGTTGCCGCTAAAACACCCGTCATCACTAAGGAGATCGTCAAATATACGGCTCGCTGTCGCAGGCGCCGGTTGGAGCGCACCTGGTCTTCTGCGCGGGCATGTTCTGTTTCGGCTAATCGTTGCGCAGTTTCCAATTCGCGCTGCCGCTGTGCTTCTCGCTCTAGGTTTTCCTTTTCAAACAGCGCTTGAGATGCATCGAGAAAATCCTGTTCCAGCAGGTTGACATCCTCAGGATGTGCCTGTGCCCATTCGACCGATTGAGCCAGACGTGTGCCGCGATATAAGACTCCAGGATCCCGACCCGAGGTATCCCATTCCTGGGCTGTCTCAGTGAGACGGCGATGAAGCCGTAAACCTTCTCGGTCTTCCTCCAACCAGCCGCGCAGCGTAGGCCACTCACGTATCAATGCCTCGTGAGCTACTTCAGCTGTATTTTCACCGGTGGTGATCAGGCGGGCATCTGCCAGAGTGAGCAGCACTTCATTGGCCATATCCCGCTTATCTGGTCTTGATACCAGCTCTTCAATGCTGACCCTTCGCCGGGTATCAGCCATCGAAGTTTCTCCTCCCAACTCGGTCAGGCGCAAGAAAATCTGCCGGGCGACCTCGCGTTGCTCGGCCTCCAGCAGATCATAGAAGACTGACTCGGCAGTCTCGGCGATTGCCCCTCGAACACCGCCAGTCGTAGAATATCCGCTCAAGGTCATCGTCCGGCCGCGCCGCCGCTGCCAGGTAACCAGCAGCGCGTGTGAAAGTAGCGGCAGTGCACCCGGTTCTGGTATGTGTCCCGCATCCGCGCCTATGTCATGCAAGAGCGTATCGACTAATCCCGGCTCAAATTCCCAATGCCCACGCCGGGCTGGCTCCTCGATAGCCCTGCGCAGCTCTTCATTCGACATGGGAGCGATATATTCTTGATGTTGCGAAATAGCCTGGCGCAGCAGGTTGAACTGTGCGCATTGGGCGTAAAAATCTGCGCGCAGGGCAATGGCGATCATTCCTAACCCATCTTCCTGGCAGGCTGCAGACATCAGGTTGTCAACAAATGCGCTCTGTTCAGCCTCGTTCCGGCAAAGGGTGAATAATTCTTCAAATTGGTCGACGATTAAGATGGCATGGGCAGCGTTAACGGCGCGCGCCATACGGTTCAGGGAGTCGCTCAAGGCCAGGCGATTATGTGCCAGCTCATCCACGAATTTCCTCGCCGGTTGGCCTGGGTGGGTTTCTCGATACAGGCTGGCTGCCAGAGCTTCTAATGGGTGCATGGTGGGCGTCATGATGATGATTGGCCATGCGGAGGATTGCTGCTGCCAGCGCAGGGCGGGCACCAGGCCGGCACGCACCACGGATGATTTCCCGCTCCCTGAAGCGCCAATGATAGCCATGAAGCGCGGTACACAATCCAAACGCTCTGTGAGGCGCTCGAGAAGCAGGGTGGTCAATGTCTCCCTGCCAAAGAAAAGCTCGGCATCGCGTTCCTCGAAGTACTGCAGCCCTTTGTACGGAGGAAGCCCAGCGGCGGGTGCATCTTCTCTGCGCATGGTGGCAGCCAGCTCAAGCAGTCTTTCCGCCGCTTCCGGCTGATCTTCGATGTGCAGAGCGGGTAAAAAAAGAGCGGTCAGCGTTGCCAGATCGGGCATGCGCTCATTCTGTTCCAGGCGAGAAATCTGCGTATCACTGTAGTTGACTGCAATTGAAAGTTCGCGCTGGGTTAAGCCCGCCCGGCGGCGCAGATACTTGAGCAGATCACCGAAGGTAGTGAAGTGTTCCAGTGCTATTGTCATACTCGTTGTTGGCATATCCATTCCCTTTCCCTGAAAATAGTATAGATCAATTTTTCATGAATGGGGAATTTGGCAATTTTTGTCAAATTTTGCAATACCAGTCGTGCTATGCTGATAATCAGGCCGGTGTACATTTCGATCAACTGCCCGGCCAAAGGCAACTCATACGTCATTTGAAAAAGGAAAGAAGCAAATGAAAATCCAATCGATGATTAAGATGATTGTTTTAGTTTCTATGCTGCTCATGCAAGGATGTGCTGCACCTGCCACACAATCTGCAGCCAACCAGCAAACACGGCAAAGTAAACAAAATACGAAAGTGGTTCTGAACATGGTAAAACGCTTAAATGCAGGAGATGTGGAAGGATCGCTGGCTTATTTTGCCGATGATGCTGTGTTTTACCTCATGGGATTGCCATCAACCGGGATAGAAATGTATAAAGGGAAGGAGCAAATCCGCTACGTTTGGCAGGATAGCGCAGACAACAATTTTAAATGGGAAGTGCAGATCGAATCTACCTACGGTGACATTGTAAACGTGCAATCAAAAACCTGGCACGACTTCACTCGCCAGTTGGAAGTCGCGCCGCTGCATTGGAGGGATGTCTATCAAGTGGTTGACGGCAAAATAAAAACGTATGGCTCATGGCTCACAGAGGAGTCGCTCGCAAGGTTCAAACCGGCTTTTACCGCAGCCATACCGCCCGAGCCAACCGCCAAGCCGTTTTCTGGTACGCCTGGGTCTGAGCTGACTGTCACGATCGCCAGAGGCACCTGTACCACCGATGCCCCCTTGGCTTTGAAAGCTGGCGATGTGAAAGTAAACTGGATCATACAGGATCAGGACAAAAGCAAGTATGCTCTGACGCTCTTCACGCTGGATGCGGATAAGGATATATTGGATCTCATGGTGGCAACGTATGGAACACCACCGTCCTGGGGAGATATGATGCTCTATGATGAGCTTGGCCCGGGCGCAAGCAAAACCTATTCCATAAAGCTTGAGAATGGCCCCCTATACTTGATCTGCTGGTCAAAGCCTCCCGATCTGCCAATTGGAAATTCAGGGCCAATCCTGGTTGTAAAATAAGTAGATGAGACAGTAATACCATTTCTGACCTAATGAATCTATCTATAAAGGCCGGTGTGCTTCCTCCGCAGAGTTGTGCACTGGCCTTGCTGTTTCTAAGGGCAACCCTCACACTTCTCGACTTGGATGAGACCTGGCAAAACTGCACCAAGAGAGAGCGCAAGGATTTGGTTCAATCCAGAATACCACTCCCACTTACGCAGCATGGTTTTAGCGGAGAGGGTCGCGCAGCATCCTCGCAGCATGGTTTTAGCGGAGAGGGTCGCGCAGCATCCTCGCAGCATGGTTTTAGCGGAGAGGGTCGCGCAGCATCCTCTCCGCAGTGAGTAGCAATGCCCGAACTAGCCCCAGGTTCATTGCTTAAGAGACACGGAGATGGAGAAAGCGCTGCTCTTTAGCGCCTATCTCCGTGCCTCCGCGTCACCCTGTCACCGAGTCTTACCCCGCCCTGATTAATCTAAATCTACCTGCTTCCAGAATTCCCGGAATTTAACCACTCTATTTACCTGCTCTTTTGCGATTAGAAATGGGGCAACATCGCTTGCTAGGGCATCAAAATCAAAAGACTCAATCCTCAAAAGGAGCTTTTCGCGCAGGCTTTCTGGAGAACGGATGCCCATCTTCTGGTGAATAAATCCAAAATCAGGCTTGGTTTTACTAAACAGGAACGTGATATCATAAAAATCTCTCCCTTTCGGGCGTTTGCGATTAACCGCAGTATAGATTTTTTGTGATAGCAGGACATTTAACGGAGTCACTCTGATCTCCGTGAAGACATCAAACATGTTTAATATCCTGACCTCGGATGAATAGGGATAACCTTGAGCCACCGTATCCAGTTGAATGAGAATCTTCTCCTGCTGATGAGGTGACAGACCTTGCTCATGAAGCAGCTTTGGGAACCGCAGATCACAGTGGAAGGCGTCTTTGGCTACCATACTGGTCTCCACCAGAAATCCTTCCAATTCCAAAAATAATTTCACTCCCTCGATCAGCTCACCAAACGCCTGCCAGCTCAAGCCAAAATTATCAAGATCTATATCTTCTGAAAAACGGTTATTTCCATGCATGATGCGTAAAGCCGTGCCACCCAAAAAAGATAGCTTGCTGGCAAGTTTGTTTTCAAAAATAGCCTGCAAAATCTTTACCTGCAGGTATTCACGAACAATGGCTCTTTCAAACCCCTGCAACTGTTCTGGATACCCTTTTTTTATTTGCTGTAACTCAAGCATTAAGATACTCCAGGAATAGATTAACCCTGTTTTCCAAGGCTCTTTTATCAAATAGGTTGACATACCTGATCAACATCGAATGGTTCAGCAGATCATGCAACTGATTCCGATTCCAGCGAAGTCCTTCAAAATCTGCTATAGACTGGATCTTGGAATGTAAATACAAATAGTCCAATACTGCCTTTTCCAGGCAGGCGAGCTTGAACTTGCTGCCAGGGCTTTTTTCTATCACCTGGTAACCAATCATGTATTGAGGCTTGACGCTCCGGTAGCTGAATACCCCCCAGGCGCTTTCATACTGCTTGGTCTTGCGGGAGCTGACGCTTGTCACCCCCAACACAGTTTCGGGAATGATCTCGTAATAAGCCAACGCCGACTCCAAGCTGACATAGGAGGGTTCGTAAATCTTGTTAGCCACCATGAATAGAACCATCTCATCCATCGCTCGATCCGCCAGCAGATAGTAGCCTCCAGCTAGCAGTTGGATGTATCCCTGGTTCTGCCAGTAATGCAACTGTTGCCGGTGAAAACCGGGATCGAGCTTGCGCACATCATTCAAGTTGAAGGCTGGCAATGCTCTAATCTCAGACTCAAACTCTTGAAATTTCATTCCTTATTTCTCTTTGTCAATAAAATTATTTACATTTAGAAATATAATAAACTCGTGTAGTCTGGGTGTCAAGTGCAACACAGCAAATCTTTTCAAGAGCAACAGATCATTATTCTTGCTCGGATCGGATTACGAACCACTCTTCTCAATCCTGACAGGCGATTTTGGATAAAGCGCTAGGGGGCTCAAGTGAACAAGTGCGACATGGGGGCAGATAACGGACAACTTCGAATATCATCCCCCTGTGGGGACCCCCGGTGATTAAAAGGCGGAGAGGGTGGGATTCGAACCCACGGTGACGACAAGCGCCACAACGGTTTTCG